>DAOSDY010000001.1:1500000-1684688 GCA_035362835.1 Melioribacteraceae bacterium | reverse complement strand
AGGCTTTAAATCGTGAGCGCGGGTGGGATCGAACCACCGACCCTATGCTTAAAAGGCATATGCTCTACCCCTGAGCTACGCGCCCTCCGTCAAAATTTAGAGCACAAATATAAACCATCCCCTTAAAAATTCCAAACCGGCTGTAATATTTTAGATTATTGTGATTAAGTCCACAGACAATTCCAAAATCATTTTCAACCGCATTAAGGATTTATCATTAAAATTCTTTATTTTTCGCAAAAATTAATGACAAAAGTTCTATGAAAAACACAAAAATCCTGATTGCCGACGACGACGAAACCTTATGCTATCTTCTTAAAGAAGAACTTGTAAATGAAGGCCACAATGTGGATACGGTATACGACGGAAAAGATGCCATTGAGAATTTTAAAA
Source organism: Melioribacteraceae bacterium (assembly GCA_035362835.1). Lineage (NCBI taxonomy): Bacteria > Pseudomonadati > Ignavibacteriota > Ignavibacteria > Ignavibacteriales > Melioribacteraceae > Melioribacteraceae bacterium. The sequence goes on along the minus strand of DAOSDY010000001.1, from coordinate 1,684,295 downwards.
AGAAAACTTACGATGTTCTTCTGCTTGATCTTGAAATGCGCGAAGTCCACGGCGAAAAAGTCCTCGGTTTTGTAAAAGAGAACCACCCTTCCACACAAGTAATTGTTCTTACCGCAAAGACTGATGTCCGGACAGCAATTGAATGTATAAAACAGGGTGCATACGATTTTATAACAAAGCCGTATGAATTCGGTCAGCTCTGCCTAACAATCGACAGAGCTCTTGAGCACCGCGACCTGATAATAAAAAACAAAATACTCACATCGAAGATCGATCAAGTAATTCCCAACTTCATAATCGGTGAAAGCGAAAGTATTAAAAACGTTATCAATCTTGCAGAAAGGGCAGCAAAATCGGAATCGAATATACTTCTGGAGGGAGAAACGGGTACCGGGAAGGAGTTGTTTGCAGAATACATTCATAAGAACTCCGATCGGAATAACAAACCATTTGTAGCAATCAATTGCGCATCGCTTCCTGATCAGTTAATGGAAAGCGAACTGTTCGGTTACGAAAAAGGTGCTTTCACAGATGCCAAGACATCGAAACAGGGATTGGTAGAAATAGCCAACGGCGGAACTTTATTCCTGGACGAGATCGGCGAAATGAGCCTTTCGCTACAACCCAAACTTCTCAGATTCCTTGAAAACGGCGAATTCAGAAGAGTCGGCGGCATTACAAATCTTTCTTCCTCTGTAAGGGTGATCGGTGCAACCAATAAGAATCTTATGCAGGAAGCCGAGAATAAAAATTTCCGGAGGGACCTTCTCTTCAGATTAAATGTAATTACTCTGACTATTCCGCCTCTCAGGGAGCGGCAGGGTGATGTCCTGCAGCTGGCTGAATATTTTCTTCAGAAAAAATCACCGGTCAGAGCCGTCAAAAAATTATCCGAAGAAGCCAGAAAAGAATTGATGAGATACAATTTTCCCGGAAACGTAAGGGAGCTTGAGCATATAATTGAAAGAGCAGTTATTTTTTCCGACGGTGAGTTCATTATCCCAAAAGACCTTAATATTCCCAAAGACGACTTCGATTTTTCGAATTTCACCAACAGTGATGGTTCACTGGTTTCTCTCGAGGAACTGGAGAAAATCCATATTAAAAGAGCCCTGGAACAGAACAACTGGAACAGGGAAAATACATCTCGAATGCTCGGGATAAGTCAAAAAACTCTCTATTCAAAAATCATAAAGTACAATTTAAAATAAGATGCAGTCCAAAGAAAAACCGGCACCGGTAAGTCACGCGGCACACGATCTTAACAACATACTCACAAGAATACTGAACAGCGTTGAATTACTTAAGAAAAAGGTTACGAATCCCGAAGAGGTTACTCCCCTCTTGAGCAGTATTGAAAACGGAACATACATGGCGGCCGAAATCATTGAAGATCTTCTTATTGAATCTTCATCGCGAACGGTAAAAAAGAAAAGGATCAATCTTAACACACTGATAAACGACCTTATCAATACAATATCAATCCATCTCAAAGAAAAAATTACATTTAACCTCCGGCTCGATTCCGGAATCTCTTTTGTTGAAGGGCGTTATTCCGACTTTTACAGGGTCTTTATGAACCTGATAATCAATGCTTCGGAGGCAATCAAAGAAAAAGGGACAATTACAATTACTACTAACAATCCAAAACTCCAGAGTACTGAGCCCGGTTTATTTGAAAGGGGTTCGTTTGTTCAGGTACGAATTGCAGACAACGGCGAAGGAATTGATCCTTCAATAATGCCTTCAATCTTTGATATCAATTTTACTACAAAGGCGAGGAATAAAAACAGGGGTGTAGGATTATCAATAGTTAAAAAAATTATTGATGATTACGGCGGAGTCATAAAAGTTTCGAGTGAGAAGAATAAAGGAACCGAGTTTACACTAAAGCTACCTGCAATTCTACACATAAAAGAGAAACCGGAACACAAACAGAAATCAATACTGATAGCCGAAGATGAAGATATACTGCGGGAATTACTGGCCGAACTTCTGATCTCATACGAATTCAATGTAATAACCTCTTCCAACGGCGATGATGTTTTAAAGGAATTAGAAGCCGGATTAAAACCCGATCTTTTAATTATCGATCAAAAAATGCCGGATATGGACGGAGTAACGTGCATCCGGAAAATAAAGGAGATGAAACTTAAAGTACCGATAATACTGGCTTCCGGTTCTCAAAGCGATTCCTATTGCGAGGAGGAAATTAATTCGCTCGTCGATAAAACAATAAGCAAGCCATACAACTTCGAAGAAATGTTATCGGTAATAAGGGAGCTTATTAGTTAGGTTTATCCGTATCTGAATTCAGATCAATTATATTAAGATTATTCACATACGGTGTAATAACAGGTTTTTTAATAGAACCCATCTTCTCAAGAACTTTAATAATTTCTTTTGCCGCATTTTCAATAAACTCAATCCGTTTTAAAACAACATCTGTGGATGAATTCTCTTTTGCAAGTTCTCTCCTTATTGCTGTTGTAGAAAGATTGATCAGCGTAAGCGGCTGTTTGATTTCGTGGTTTGCTGTAACAACCGTAGCGGCAAAAGTCTTGATCTTCTCGATTTCGATAAGGAATTTATTTGTCTCGCTGAACCTCAAAGCCGAATTTATCCGTGCAACAAGTTCGGTTTTATTGAAAGGTTTTTTTATATAGTCGAACGCACCGGCCTGGAGTCCGGCTTTTAAGTTATCCGCTTCAGTTAAGGCGGTCAGGAGAATGATAGGAATTAGCTTAGTTTCATCTTTCATCGAAAGGGTTTTACAAACGTCATACCCTGAAACTCCCGGCATCATAATATCGAGCAGTATAAGGTCCGGTTGTTCGTTAAATGCTTTATGAATTCCCATTTCGCCGTCGTAGGCTTTTATCACTTCAAAACCTTCATGTTCAAGCCGGTCTTGAAGAAGAAACACATTGTCGGGATAATCATCAATTACTAGAATTTTTTTCATTTTACATCAATCCTGGAATTTATGTACATACTTATTTTCGAGGCAAGAAGAGTTGAATTGATCGGCTTGGTTACCAGATCATTAAACCCATTCTTGGTAACTACTTCTTTATTATCGAGCATAGCATATGCAGTAAGGGCAATAACCGGAATAGATGATACTCGATTTTCGCTCCGTATTCTTTTTACAGTTTCAAATCCGTCCATCTGGGGCATCATAATGTCGAGCAATATAAGGTCGGGATTAATATGGTTGAGCATTAGAAGGCATTCCGTACCATTATGAGCAAAGACGGTTTCATAGTTAAGCTCTTTAACGAACTCACCGATTGTAAAGAGAGTATCCGGATCGTCATCAACAATTAAAATAGTTTGCTTCTGTTCAGATAATCCATTGTCGCCAACTACCGAAAAGTTATCGCCGATTTTCTCTTCAATTAAATTATTATTCCTGCCGGATAATCCAGAATCAATCATTAATCTCTCTTTAAGGCTTTTTAAAACATCGAGGGGATGATTCTTGCTTTGCAGAGTCAGTTCTTTAATACCAGAATTTATCCACTCAAACTCCTTCTCGAGATTGTCTTTACTGACATTAAGAACTGTAAAGAAATTCCTGTTCAGTCTGTTCTCTTCAACCTTAAGAAGGAATTCTAATGCATCGGATTTGAACGAATCAAAATCAACAATCACCATATGACTGGAATCTTTTCCCGGATTAGTTATTAGTGAATTCAAATCGTCAGTAAATTTTATTCTCCTTTCCGGCGTATTTTCATTCGAAATCAAGCTTTTAAACTTCATTGGATCCCTGGATGCAAAAACAATTTCCGGTATTCTGCTTTGAGAAAAAAGCTCTAGGTTTTTAACTACTCTTTCAATTTCGTTGAGAGTAGCCGGTTCAACTATATAATCGAATATAGCTGGAAGCCATCCTACTTTCTCATTCTCAAGGATTGAAATCAGAATTATAACTGCGTCCCGGCCGGATGGATTCGATTTAATTTCGGCCACTTCGCGGATCAAATTCTCTTTGATATCATCGCAGCAGAAAATAAATGCCTCCGGTGCCGGCCGGCCGGTATTGTTCAAATCAATTTTACCGATCTGATAAGGGATAAGTTCATAGTCATATGAGTGGAGATAATCTGTAATAAATTTTAATGTGTCGGAGTTTTTGCATGATATATAAGCAGTCTTCTTAATAGAATCCTTACCGGTATCTTCATGGATTGTAAGAAAATCCCTGAGAGGAACATCAAAGATATCCAGAACAATATCGTGCAGTACAAAAGAGAACTCAGAACCTTTGCTTAATTGACTATTAAGAGAAAGTGCCCCGCCCAGTAGTTCAACATAACGTTTTGTAATCGTAAGCCCGAGTCCGGCTCCCCCGTATTTTCGGGACGATCCGGAATCAATCTGCCTGAACTCGGAAAAAATTATTTTCTGATTCTCCTCCGAGATTCCAATTCCTGTGTCGGAAACCGAAAAATTCAGATCAAGATTATTTTGGAGTACAATAGTAAGTTTAACCGCACCGGATTCAGTAAATTTAACGGCATTTGTGATAAGATTATTAAGGATCTGTTCGAGTTTGCTTTTATCGGTATTAAGAAGCAGGTTTTTACCCGAAGGGGATTCAATAACGAACTTAAGGTTTTTATCCGAAGCAATCTGATGAATGTTGGTGTTAATATCCTCAAGCAGGTCGCTAAGCAGAAAATTATCTTTTTTGATTTCTATTCTGCCCGATTCAAATTTCGAAAATTCGAGAATATTGGTAATCATACCTAGGAGTTTTTTACCATTACGGTATACAATCCCCATTCTTTCTTTAGACTTCGGGGGGGTAACATCGTCTTTCAAAATTAGTTCTGTCAGGCCCAGGATGGAGATAAGCGGGGTGCGAAGCTCATGGGACATACTTGCAAGAAACTGGGATTTTACTTTAGTAAGCTCAACTGCTTTTATTCTCTGTTTTTCAAGCTCAAGAGCTTTTTCATTTATCTGCCTGTGAAGTTCTTTCAGCTCGTCATTCTGTTCGATTATCTGCTTATTCTGTTTCTGGTATTCTTCGTTAAGCCTTCTGAGTTCAACAACATAGTTTTCCAGTTGCTCGAGTGAGCGGGCGTTTACAAGTCCAAATGCAAGCTGTTCCTGTATATTATCGATATAGTTTCTAACCCTACCGCCCGGTTCCGAATCGGAAGCAAGCTCAAGAATTGCGATTGTCTCCCTGTTGTAGACAATAGGGTAGATTAAAATATATTTTATTTTGATGGAAGTAAGACCTGTTTTAATTTCAGGGAAATTCTCGCTGAAATTGAATTCGACAACTTCCTTTTTATCAATTGAATTACTATAGAGATCGGGTTCCTGAGAAGGTTTAACAATATTTTTCCCGATTCCCGTTGAGGAGATAAGGCGGAGATTTTTTTCGTCGACCATGTACAGGACGCCGAATGCCATGCCTGTGGATTTAATAATCTTATTGAGAGACGTTTCGGAAACCTCTTTGAGAGTGGAGCTCTGGTTTATAAGAGAAATAAAGTCGGTATACTCCTTTTCAGCATCGTCTTTCTTTTTAAGTTCATTCAACATCTGGTTGAAAGCTTCGCCTAATCTTCCAAGTTCGTCATTCGATACTATCTGAACCCTATGATTCAGATCCCCTTTCCGTGTAATTTCTGCGCCCTCACTTAAAAGTCCGATCTGTTTCCGCAGTTTTGTTGTGAAAAGGAGAATGAAAATAAAGGCAAGTGAACTTCCGGATGTAAGTATAATAAGCATTACGTCCCGTAAAGTATTTTTAAGACCCACACCCTCCTGATAAGTCTTGAATACAACAAAGCTGATTTTTGCACCGGGAGTGAGGATCTGGTGTGGTGAAATCGCGGCCGCTTCAAAATCGGCATTATCAATTTCCTCTTTATAAAGATCGAAATTATTTTTGAATTTCAGTTCACGAATTGCGTTGATTACATTTAACAGATAGACCTGGTTCTTAGCGGAGTTTGAAAATTCAACAGGCGAATCGTTGATCACCAGGGCAATGTCGGCTCTGATTTTCTCGCTTATTTTATCCAGGAATCCGGATGTTATGTGAACACCGTAATAGAAAATCTGTCCGTTATTTATTTTTGCATAACGAAGGATTAAGTTCGGGTTATCAACAAACAATTGCTTAAATGACCGGGAACGGAAATTTATGTAGGAATTGGACTTCACCTTAAATTCAGTATTACTGATAAGTGAGTCGTTAACAAGAGTAAAAATAAAATCGATTCCGGTTGAATCCAGGTTTATTTTTTCAATATCAGGACTGGCTGAAAAGATTTTCGAAAAATCATCATCCGTCTGTTCAATTCGACTTTGAAACGTAAAAACAAAATCGTTGGTGGAATTGAGTATGTCCTTGGACTGATAATTTGATAGAAGCTGGCCAGTTAGATTATAGTAGATTACAGCTGTTGCAATGGAAGCAATTAAAATAATTACAAATGTAATCAGTATTAAACGGACCTGAAGAGTCATAACAAAAGTGCTTCATTTTTATTATTTCAGAATTCTTTTTTTTCAGAAACAGTGTTGAAAAAAATAGGACAGATACGGAGTTCGCAAAGAGATCTATTTTTCTTCTTCATTCTTTTTCAAGTTTGATTTTATTTTCTCCAAGGCTTCTGCATTTTCCTGAAGTTCTTTTTTAAGGACCTGAGTTTCCTTCTGTTTCGAAACTCTTTCTTTCAACGAAGGGAGTATCTCGGCCTTAATGAGCATAATAATCTCCTTCTTGGCCATTTCTTTTGAGTCGTATCCTGTAAGATACCTGATCCCAAGAACCCACCATGGTAAATCCCTTAGAAACGGAATTCCTCTTCGGACAGTGGTTTCTTCATATACTATTAAACCGCCAATTGCAGTCTCCTCTCCATCCAGAAGCATAACAGACGTAGTAGCTTGAGTTTTTCTTATTTCAGTGCTTACCACATCCGGTATAGCCGAACTTCTTTCCACCTTAAGTTGAAGTAGTATGTAATCAATTCCGTCTTCATTATAAATATGAGGCGTCACTTCCAGAATTGTACCGGTAGAATAGAATTTATCGATCAGGTTACCTGCGAAGTCTCTCTCTTTAATTGAGAAGTCAGAGCCGACCTGAGCTCTTCCCTGAATATTATTTCTCACGGTGACGTTTGGTCTTGCAAAAATCTCACCAAGGTTTTCGGTTTCAAAAAATCTGAAGAGTGCAGTGGCATTTCCCTTAAATGGTCCCATTTCAAAAGTGGATGTACTTGAAAGATCGAAAGCCGGCGGTTTTTGCTGAACCTGGGTAGTAGATGAACCGCTCTGCTGCTGCTCCTGAACTGTCACAAAGTCGCCGCCGATAGAAAGACCGCTTCTCGAAAGCAGAAACTGCCAGTTAATGCCCCTCTCCTGCATTTCCGATACGTTTGCTTCAAACATCAGAGCGGTTATTTTAACCTCCCTATCATCAACCGAAGCATAAATTTCCGGAGTGAGTTGTTCCTTTCCCGCATCCTTCTTCTTAACAATAATTACAGATTCAGTCTCCTCAATAATAAGATTATGATATTGGGCAATTATGAAAAGTGCTTTTTTATATTGAATCTTATCCAGTTCAACACCGATCGGGACATTAATTCCCGCAGTAGAGACAACCCGTTTACCCGAGATTTTCTCACTAACAGTACTGAGGACCTGAATTGCCTGCTCGAAAGTAATAGTTTCGGAAAGGGTAACAAGTTCTTCGGGATTTACGTATCCCTGCAGTTTCTGTTTAAGATCAACCTGAGCATAATTTACAAAGACGAAAGACAGGAACAGCCAGGATGTAATTAGCTTTTTCATTTTATTTACTCTGCTTTTTTTCTTTATCGAGTTTCAATGTAACTGATTCAATAATACCGCCCTTGTTAAGGACAAAATTAACTTCATTGGTCTGGTAATTTATATTCGTCAGATAACCCAGATAAACTCTGTCTCCTTCCCAGAGTAGATAGGTATTCCCGTTAGCATCAGCCAGAAAAGCACCGTCGGGTATTAATGCCAGCAATACTGCCGACTGAACGTCGAGCAAAGAATCTTTATTCGGAGGAATTTCATTTCTAATCAACGGATAGAAAATATCGTACAGAGGATTGGGTATAAGTGAATTTTCTGTATAGTTGGCAACATAGAAACGGTCGTCGTTCGAGAAGTAGACCGCAACCTTGAATTTGAAACTCACCAGATAATGAGGAGTGCCGTCCTGATCAACTTTTACATTATTTGTAAGATCCAGACCGGATATTTTCTTTAGCAATTTGCTCTCTTCTATTGCATAAATAAGATTGTTAAGATCATTAAACTCTGCAATACCATTCAAAGTATAGTTATATATATTGAAATTACCCCCAGCCTCAGTATCCTCGTATTCGATATTTACATAGGAATCCGGCGAAAACGAATAACTGGTTTTGTTAATGAAATCGAAAAAGTCCGATTGGGGAAGATTGAAAGGTATATTATATTTTCTGTTTACAAGAATTGAATCGAGCTGAGCAACTCTGTTTTTTAATTTCTGGAGTTGATCTTCAAGGTCCTTAGTATCAAGCTGATAAAGTCTGAGGTCCTTTACTTTTTTCTCCCTGTCGTCTATCTTCCCTTTAAGGAAGACATAATTAAAGAGACCGCCTGCCAGTATAATGGCAATCAGAATTAGGACAATAATTATCGTATTTTTTACTTTACTGCTCATTTAGTATTCAACGAATCTTCAGAGAGTTTAAAATTAATTGTATAGGCGAAAGCGCTTTTTTCGCGGAGAGGTTCATAATTAATAAATTTTAATAACGCGGTATTACTGTATTGAGCAAACTCTGTTAGAACGCTTCTGGATAAAGCATACCCGTTAATTTTGACTTCTTCGGCGCTAACCGTTTCGAGCCTGGTCAGCCAGAAATTTCTGCGTCTTTCTATAAAGTCCGATACTTTTGTTAAGTTTTTATTCCAGATGCCCGAGCCGGTGGTTGCTGAATCCAGAATTGCCTGTGTTTTATCGAAATTATTAATTCTTGCGTCAAGTGGAGTTATCTCATCAACAAGGGCCTGATTCTGCTGTTGTAAAACCGTCAAACGTTCAATCTCGAAATCGAGGTCTTTAATTTCCCTGTAGCTCGAAAGGATTTCAAAAGTGAAAAAGAATGTTGCGCCGAAGAGGAGAGGTAGAATCGCATAACTGTGCCATCCGAATTGCAAAAACTTCTGATGTTCCTGGATATACTTTGGGAGGAAATTTACACCAACATGAGTCTTATTCAATTCATCAAAATATTCGATGGCCGAAGCAATCGGAATTGCATAGAGTGCAAGATTTCTTGCATCTTCTTCAGTAATAAGCGTGTTATTAAAGTCCTCGAACTTTAGTTCACTAACATTTGCTTCTGGAAATGTACCGAAGAAAGAGAGTATCAGGTTTTCAGAACGGTCCTCGCCGCACAGAATGATATTATCGAGTTTGGGTATTCCGCCGTTCTCCATTTCAAGAAGAATCTTGGAAAAATAAACATCGTATGTATGTAGATTCTTTGTTCCAATATCTAGTGTAGCGCCTATATGTTTTAATTTCTGTCCTTCCAGAAAAATCAGTTTGCTATATTCTTTGCCGATATAAATTATCAGCGTATTGTCTTCGGGAAAGAATTTATTTGTCTTACTAACATAGTAAGCGAGCGACAGTTCCGCTGTTTTGACCGTAGGAATTTTAAAATATCTTCTATTGTTATAATTAGCGAGCAGGTTTACAAGATGGACACAAGGAATTTCCCCTTCGATAAAAACGCTCAGCATTGCTTTGTCATTCAATTCCGTTACATCAACTGAATCAAGATCAACTGAAATCCCTTTTACATTCCGGATATCATTGGCAACCAGCTGAAGCAGCTTCTTTTTATTTTCATCCCTCGGACCTTCATAGTTATGATAATTTACAACAGGTTCAGTTATTATTGGAACAAACTGGCATTGATTCAGTTTCAATCCGAACAGCGACGACTGAAGCTGACCGACATCCGAAGTATCTTTTTCCGGTTCTGCCGCAGGGGCGGCGTCATCAAGACTTTCGAATGAAAAGTTACTACCAGTATCTACTGATTCAATCTCCTCGAGAGAAGTCTGACGTGAAAGCTGCTGAAGGGACTGCGACATTGTTAAGGAAGCCACTCTTAAAACTTTTATAGTGTCTTTCTCCTTTGTAAGAACCGCGACTTTAGTATCCGACCCTTCACAATATATACAGACAACCGGTTTCAATTCTACTAAACACCCTTCATCAATTGAAGAATTCTATTTTTATTATTCGAATAAGCGACTGCATTTTCCTTAGAAATCTTTTTCTCCGTAAAGAGGCGCAACAAATCCTGTTCCATAGTAACCATTCCCTGTTGTCCCCCCTGATTAATCATCATATAAATTTCGCTTGTATTGTTGTTTTTAATAGCCGCCTTAACGCTTGGAGTAACGATCAGGACTTCCTTAGCAAGAACACGTTTTCCATCGAGGCTCGGCACAAGTTTTTGCGACACTACAGATATCAAAACGTCTGCCAAACGATTCCGGACTCTTTCCTGTTCTTCCGGGCTAACTTCTGCAATTATACGGTCTATCGACTCAACAGCTGAAGAAGTATGTAAGGTAGAAAATACCTTATGACCTGTATCTGTTACCTCTAATGCTGCTAAAATAGTGTCAGGATCTCTCATTTCACCAATAACAATAATATCAGGGTCCTGGCGAAGGGCCTGAACTACACCATCTTTAAAGGAAAGGACATCACGGCCAACTTCCCGATGCTTAATTATCGAAATTTTTGATGAATGTACATACTCAACGGGAGATGCAATTATTACTATGTGACATGGATCAAATTGATTGTGATAGTCAATTATTGCGTCGAGTGTGGAAGATTTACCGCTACCGGTAATTCCGGTTATAAGCGAGAGTCCGAACTTAATGTAATTGTGACTCATTGTTTTAACAGCAAAGGGATGAAAATCGAGTGACTCGATCGGCCGAACCGCAGCTTGAATTGCTCTCATATTAAGAGCCAGCGCATCCAGATCGAAGTAAGCATCCGCTCTAAACCTTACGTAACGCGAAATTTTGTCGAGTTTGTATGTATGGCTAAAATCCAGGTTTCTGTTTTGAAGAAGGAACTGGCACTGATTTTTATTAAGGAGCGAAACAATTAATGCAGAGGCTTCGTCGGCTGTAAACTGGGGCAACTCTTTTACACGTTCTTTTTTTCCATAGATTCTGAACCAGACAAAATTCTGAGCACCGAAACCGCCTATTTCAACATCCGATGCATTCCTTTCGAGCATTACAGTGAGAATATAGTTTGCAAGGTTAAGAACCTGGATTTTTTCCTCCTGCGTCATCCTGTCAATATTCTCGATTATAAAACGAACTCTTTCAGGACCGAGAATTGTTGGAGGGATTTGCTTTGCAAATTCAGAGAGGATTTTTTTTGCCTGTTCTACCATCAGCAAGTACCGAATTTCTGGTTAAATAGTGTTTTCTTCGATTTCTTTTAAGCAATATAAGAAAACTTAGTCACGATTAAAGCAGTTTTTTAGTCTTCCATTGTTGCGCCAATTACCTCCTGAATTGACGTAAGACCTAATTTCACTTTCTCAAAACCAGAATCTCTAAGACTCATAGTTCCGTCTTTGCGGGCCTGTTCGCGGATTGCTTCTTCATCAACTTCCTCGCCCGACCGAACAATTTGTCTTCTGATTTCCCTCGTAAAATAGAGAGCTTCGTGTATAGCCATTCTTCCTTTAAATCCGGTTTGATTACACTTATCGCATCCTACCTGCTCATAAATTTCGTTGCCGGACCAATCCTTTATATCAAGTCCCGCAAGTGCAATATGCTCTTCAAGATTTTCAACTTTCCGTTTACAAACCGTACACAGTTTTCTTATCAGTCGCTGAGCAACAATAATGTTGATTGCATAAGCAATCAGGAACGGTTCTACACCCATTTTGAAAAGACGCGCTACCGCACTGGGTGCATCATTTGTATGAAGTGTAGAAAACGTAAGGTGACCGGTATTAGCAAGTTTAATAGCTGTTTCGGCAGTCTCTTTATCACGCATCTCACCAACAAGTACAATATCCGGATCGTGGCGGAGTATTGATCTGATGGCCTGTTCGAAATTCATTTTATGACCGATTTTAAGCTGCCGGGCACCTTCAATGACATATTCAACAGGATCTTCAACTGTTAAAACATTTTTCGTAGGATTTATAACCTGGTAGAGAGCAGCAATAAGAGTAGTACTTTTTCCCGAACCTGTTGGACCGGTTAATATGATCATTCCCTGCGGCTGGCTGATGGCTTTTACAAACGCCTTATTTGAGTATCCGGTTAAACCGAGCTTACCTAAATCCCTTATTACTTTTCTATCGTCGAGAATTCTTATTACGATACTTTCAAATTTGTTTTTAAGTTCTGTTCCTACAGTCGGAAGCACGGAGACTCTGAAGCGGATTATATGACCATCGATTTCCCTTTGTATAAATCCATCCTGTGCTCTTTCTCTTTCGAATCTGTCGAGGCCTTTTGAACGGTCTTTAACAACCGCCATAACTGCTTCGGGCATTGTTCCCTCCTGAACATGCCAGAGCTGCAGTTTACCATCAAGGCGGAAATGAATTTCTGTTTTGTTACCGCTCCTTGGTATAATGTGAATATCACTGACTCCTTTGCGTACCCCCTCAACCAGAGCCGCTTCAATTAGATTTATAAGAGCACTTTTATTTATTTCAGCATCAAGTTCATCTTCATTGATCGAAACCTCTTCCTGAACAACCTGCATCTCTTCGGCAGCTTCTTCGATCATTTTAAGGTATTCATTCTCGGAAGTAACCAGCAGATTTATCAGACGGTCGTAATCTTTTTTTCTCAGATAGTTTATTTCATACTTTTTTGCGTTAAGTGTATATGCAATTTTTGCAAGCGTCCTATCGGTCGGATCAACAGCTGCAAAAACAAGTTTATCTTTTATTTTATCGTCATACCTGTAAGGAATTACACGGTGTTCGAGGAGCATTTTACGTACTTCCGGCCCCTGTTTATTCATCAGGTTTTTTATCTCGCTGACTCTCTCTTCCGAAAGTTCCTCGGGATGAATGTTCAATTCTTTGAATGCGTAGAGGACGGCAACTTCGCGGAAGATAACATCGTGTTCAAATCCAAATTCTTCAACAAGGATCTGCGCCAGATTCCTCTTCTGTTTTAATTGATCGGCATCCTTGATTTTAAGGGATTGTTCTAAAATTTTTGAATCGATAATTCCCTTCTTGAGTAAAAGGTAACCGATTTTATCAGTCATTTCGAGATGCGCGTCAATCATACCGCTTCCTTATGTTTTTTTACATCACCGGTGATTTCGGACTAATAGTAGCTGTCTCCGCCGATATTAGTGTCAATGCGATCATTACTATCATAATCACCATTGCAATTCCAACCTGAATTAATTCAATTACGTTTTTAAGTCTGAATACAGTTTCGCTTTCGTAGTAATTTGCAAGCTGAAGCGCAGTATTCTTGATTGTACCCGTCTCTTCTCCGGAATGGAATCTTGAAAGAGCCGTTTCTGTAAAAACATCGCTCGCCTGGAAAGCTTCGGTAATTCCAATTCCTTTTTTAATCATAAGCGGGATTGCAACTGTTTTAATCTGATTTTCAAAATAGGCATTGCCGGTTGCTTCGGCTGCTATACGTATCGGTTCAATACTTTCAGCCGATCCGCTGTAAAGAGTATAGAATACACGGCAGAAAACTTCAATTGTTGTTTTATGTATAAGCGAGCCCATTATCGGTATCTTGAACATAAACCTGTCTAATAAAAGTTTTCCCTTTTTTGTCTTTGCAAACTGCCAGATGCCGATAACAGGTATAAACATTCCAATTGTAATTAATAGCATATTACCCATCAGGAAATCGCTAATTTGAAGAGTCGCTGCAGTTAAAGGGGGCAGATCAATTTTAAATTTGACAAACAGTTTTGCCGTTTCCGGGAAAATGTAACCGATATAAAATATGACGGCAAGAAAGAGAACAAATAAAGTAACAAGAGGAGTAATGAGCGCGCTTCTCAGATTTTTCTTAAACTCCTGCTGTCTTTCCAAAAATTTTGCGGTTGCTTTATAAATTTCTGACATATTACCGCTCTTAGATGCAAGTCCCAACATATAAGCTGTAAACTTTCCAAAAATTCCCTGATACCTTAAAAAGGTTGCTTCGCTATCGGCTCCTTTTTTCAATTCATTGTTAATCTGTTTTAAAGTCTCCTTCAGGGTTTTGTTCTCAATATCATTAATAAGGAGGGTTAAAATTTCACTGTACGGCAATTTCTGATCCAGAAGTTCTGCGCTTATTTTAACAAAAGAAACAATGTCCTGCTGAGGCGGCTTAAAATTAAAATCGAGTAGCTTCTTGTTGACCGATAAAACTTCATAGCCAAGTTTACGGAGTGCATTTGAGACTTCCTCTTTAGAGTAAGCTCTTTGTTCGCCGATAATCGGTTTTTCTTTACCACGTCTTATTTTATAGAGGTACGAGCTTTTCTTTTCAATCGAATTGATTTTAAGCTGGTGTTTTTCGGCAAGCTTATGAATCTTTTTTTTTGCTTCTTTATAGGTAGGTTCGCTCAAGTTGCCGGAAATCGCCTGTCCATTAATTTTTTGCGCGTTGAATCGAACTTCAATCATGTTAATCGTCCTTAACTAAAAAAGAAGGCGGTTAAATTGATTTAACCGCCTCCAATTTAAGAAAATTCAAACAAAAAATTAATTATCTATGACAGTTGATTCGATTCGATTCGGACCAACCACCATTGTTGCCTGAACCGGACCGGAACCGTCATTACCGGTTTCATTACCGATACCTACTAGTGTTACCGACTGAGCAGCTACAGTTGCAGCATAGGTTCCATTACCAGTTGTATCGAGCGTGCCGGGAACTGTCCAGCCAGTAAATGTATTACCGCCGCCGCCGAGAGCTTCCGGTTTTCTGTAGAACTGCTGTGCTAAAGATGCAAGGTTTGTCATATCTGCAATAACTGCATCTCTGTTAGCCTGCGTACTGCTGGCTGTGAAAACATTAATACCAACTACAACAGCGATACCAACAATGATAACGCCCAATACGATTAAGAGAAGTTGTTGCTGACCCATAATTTACTCCTGTTATTTAGTTGCTAATGAATTAATTAGTTACAATAAAAGAATATTTCTGTTTTGATATATCAATAAACTATTACTGTCCTATATGAAGTAGGTCTTACAGTTAATTCAACCTGTATTGAATCATTATTTGTAACTACTTCATTTCCAATGCCAACCAGAACAACACTATCCGCAAAAACTGTTGCGGTAAAATGTCCGTTGGCTGTAACTTTAAGTTCATCTGGGACGCGCCAGTCGGTAAATGATCTTGATCCGCCGCCAAGTGAAAGAGGTTTCATATAGTATTGTTGAGCTAAGGATGCAAGATTGACAAGTTCATTGGTTACATTACTTCGTTTGGCTTCGATGGCATTAGCGCGGAAGAGATTTATTCCCACAAAAATTGCAACACCCACAATCAGAATTCCCAATAAGATTAATAGAAGTTGCTGTTGTCCCACTTAAAATTCCTCAATAATTGTTTTCAAGTAAAAATTTCCGATTAATCAAATCAAACTCAACTTAACATCCTGATCTTCACTTAAACAAATATCAAACCAATTGGGAAAGTGGAAAATTTTTCATCTTACGGAAAGGAATATAGCAAAGGAAAGACTTAATCCAAAGAAATATTTTAAAGAAATTAATAATAATGAGGCATTTCAGGTAATTGTTACCTGTAACCGGAAGGGTAGGACAGAACTCCTACCCAATAGAATTTATTATTTTATTCGAATATGCAGTTCGGTAAGTTGAGCTTCATCGACGTGCGAGGGGGAATCGTCCATTAATGAAAGTCCACTGGATGTTTTAGGAAACGCAATAACATCTCGGATTGATGATTTACCGGCAAACAACATAACAAGCCGATCAAACCCGAATGCAATACCACCGTGAGGCGGGGCTCCATATTTGAACGCGTTCATTAAAAATCCGAATTTCTCTTTTGCCTCTTCCTCACCGATTCCAAGAGCTTTGAACATTAATGCCTGAAGTCCCGAATCATGAATTCTTATACTTCCTCCGGCAACTTCGTTACCGTTAAGAACCAGGTCGTATGCGCGTGCTTTTACTTTACCGGGTTCTGCTTCCATAAAAGGAATATCTTCAATTCTTGGAGAAGTGAACGGATGATGCATTGCATAGTAACGCTTTGTCTCATCATCCCACTCGAACAATGGGAATTCTGTTACCCAGATCAAAGCCGGTTTTGAATCCGCAAGTATAAGATTCATTCTCTTTGCCATCTCGAGGCGGAGATTACCCATCACGGATAATGTCTTAAGTCTCTGACCTGTAAGAATAAACAAGAGATCCCCGGGTTCGGCATTCATTTGAGCGATCAGATTTTTCTTCTCGTCATCAGTCAAAAATTTTGCGATCGGAGCGTCGAGATCATTTTCTTTTACACGCATCCATATAAGTCCGCCCGCACCAAGCTTTTTAACATAGTCGGTAAGAACGTCGAGTTGATTTCTGGTATAATCTCCGCAACCCTTGGCGAGCAATCCGGTAATTATTCCGTTTTGAGAGATAGAATCTTTGAACACACGGAATTCCGATTTTTCAAAAACATTATTCAGGGTAACCATTTCGAGACCGAATCGAAGATCCGGTTTATCGCTTCCGTATTTTTCCATTGCTTCGTCAAAACTGAGTCTGGGTATCGGTGTTTCCAGATTGTAGTTCCAGATCTCTTTGAAGAATATCTTCATTAATCCTTCAACTACTTCAAAAATGTCTTCAACGTCTACGAAGGACATTTCAACGTCGATCTGAGTAAACTCGGGCTGACGGTCGGCTCTCATATCCTCATCGCGGAAACATTTAACAATCTGGAAGTAACGGTCGAATCCCGAAACCATAAGTATCTGCTTATAGGTCTGCGGAGACTGAGGCAACGCATAAAACTTTCCTTTATGAAGCCGGCTCGGCACTAAAAAGTCGCGCGCACCTTCCGGTGTGCTTTTCATAAGCACAGGAGTTTCAATTTCAACAAATCCATTGGAATCGAAATATTTTCTGGTAATCTGGTACATTCTATGACGCAGAAGCAGATTCTTCTGAACCTCTCCTCTCCTCAGATCCAGATATCGATATTTAAGTCGAAGATCCTCACTGGCATCAACATTATTGTCAATCGGAAACGGGGGGGTCTCGGCCTGATTCAGAATAATCAGCTTATCTACCATTACATCAATTTGTCCTGTCGGGAGATCCGGATTATCGGTTCCTACCGGACGTTTGCGGACTTTTCCTTCAACCGAAATTACAAATTCAGATCTTAGTTTTTTTGCAAGTTCGTGAGAGGCAGGGTTATAAGAAGGTTCAAAAACGATTTGTGTAATTCCAAAACGATCTCTCAGCTCAATAAAGATTACTCCTCCGAGGTCTCTTCTGTTGGCAACCCATCCGTTAAGGACAACACTTTCCTGAATATTTACTTCGCGCAAGTCGCCGCATGTATGTGTTCTTCTATTGAATTTCATTGAATAAACTTTACTCCTTTTTCAAAGTCAGGCGCAAAAATAAACATTTAATAAAGTGATTACAAATTGAAGCAAGTTGACTAAGTTTAACGCCATTGAGTTATATTTGCAAATCAGAATCGGGAAGACAATGAACATTTTAGCAGACGAGAATATTCCGCAGGTAAAAGAGGCTTTTTCAAATTTCGGTGAAGTCCGGCTTTCGCACGGCCGTCATATAACCGGTGAGATGCTGAGAGATACCGATGTTTTAATTGTCCGTTCCATAACGGATGTAAACAGGAATTTACTGGATGGAAGTAATATTAAGTTTGTGGGGACGGCAACAATCGGAACGGATCATATCGACAAAGAGTATTTAAGATCCAGGGTTATTTATTTTGCTGATGCAGCAGGTTGTAATTCGTATTCGGTTGCCGAATACGTAATTAGGGCTGTTGCAAAAATTTTTACGGAAGAGAAGAAAAGTTTTGTTGGAAAAACTTTTGGTATAGTCGGTTACGGAAATATCGGGACAAAAGTGGCAGTATTTGCCCGTGCGCTCGGATTCGAGACTGTAATCAACGATCCGCCTCTTGAGAGGAAACTCGGGAAAGAGAATTTCCGGAGCCTGTCCGATGCACTTCAATGCGATGTTGTAACTTTCCACGTCCCGCTCAACAAGAGCGGAATTGATAAAACTGTTCACCTATTGAATGAAAAGAATATCGCGGAGATAAAATCAGGAGCTCTTTTAATAAACACTTCGCGCGGACCTGTGATTAAGAATTCCGTTCTGAAAAAAAGACTTCTCGAAAACCGGAATATCAGGACAGTCCTCGACGTCTGGGAAAACGAACCGGTTATAGACACAGAACTGCTCGGCCTTGTTGATATTGCTTCGGCGCATATTGCCGGTTACTCGCTCGAAGGAAAACTGAACGGAACGCTATTCATCTATAATAAATTCTGCGGGTTTATGAATTGCAAACCGGAATGGAAACCCGACTATCCTCAAATAGAGGAACCGGAAATTGCTCCAGATAAAATTGATGGTCTTGAAGAGTTGATTGATGAGATTACCGGAAAGGTATATGATATTTCACTGGATACGGAACTGATAAAAAAAATAATTGCGATTAATCCCGAAGAGCGGGGCAGGCAGTTCGATCAGCTAAGAAAAACTTACAGGATAAGACGCGAATTCAATAATTACTCGGTAAAGTCGAAAGATTTGAATAACACAATGGCTAATGTCCTTACAACGCTCAGGTTCCGGCTTACTTAAGGTAGAGCATTTTCCTGGAGATTGTATAATTACCCGAGTACATTGAATAGAAATAGAGACCGCTGGACAATCCGCCCCTTACATCCGACGCATCGAAGTTTACGCTGTATGAAGCCGGCGGTTTTACTTCATCTACGAGTACCGCTAATTCCCTTCCGATAAGATCATGGACAACAATCTTTACCGGCATTTCTTTATCAATTGAATAATTGATTACCGTGGTTGAATTAAACGGGTTGGGATAATTCTGAGATAAACTATATGAAGAAGGCAACGGAGAATGAACATATGTAGGATTCTGAACACCGGCATAAAGCGCTACTGTGCCGATAGCAACTTTCGAACACTTTTCGAAATAGGATTTATTTATGTATTCAATTCTATCATTAGCCGTATGATAATATGGATGAAAATCTCTTGAACCATTTGTCGCATCATAATCTTCTATTAATAGTACAGCCGGATAATTGTTATACCAAAACGATGCGTGATCACTCGCAGTTGTTGCTTGATTTGCAACTAAAAGATTTAATCCAATATTATAATTAGTATTCACTTCCTGAAGCTTTTGAACAATTTCGTAGGAGGTGCTGTAGTTTTGAAAATGAATTTCTGCAATATTATCGTTATTGCCATCCCACCCGATCATATCCATATTAATAACGGCAATAATTTTATCGTTCCTCAACCGAGCCTGTTGTGCATAATAATAACTACCCTGAAGTCCAAGTTCTTCGTTATCCCACAGCGCATAAATAATTGTGTAATCAGTCGGATACTTCGAGAGAATTCTCGCCGCTTCAAGGACTGCCGAGGTTCCGCTTCCGTTGTCATCCGCGCCAGGTGCAATGTAAGATCGGGGCATGCTATCGAAGTGGGCACAAATAATAATCTGTTGTTCAGGATACTTAACTCCGTGCTGAATTGCATAAATGTTTCCAATCCCGTTGTCGTGATTCTGCTGATAAGTTTCGAGTCCGTAAGCTTCGAGACGTTGTTTTAAATATTCTTCCGCGATGAGATTTGTATATTCGTATGCGTGCCGCGATAGGATTTGAAAAGTGCCGCTGGGAACCGTTACCTCTTTTGCGCCCGTCAGGTATTCCAGGTTTTCCATTAAACGGCCGGAATCGACTTGGTTGATAATTGATGATATTAATGGATTTGCCTGCGGCCGGATGATCCCCGAAAATAAGAACAGGATTACCGCAACGGCGTAATTTACCCTCTGTAACAAAAGCCCTCCAAATCTTGAATACTAATCTAAAAAAGAAACCGGTTACGGCAATGCAATAAAAGAAGAACTTTTTTTATTTGTTTATTATTTCTATATACCTTATTTTTTCAGTCAATTAAATATAATTACCTAAATAATTAAGAAAATATATGCTGGATAGCTTAGATTTAATTATACTGAAAAAGCTGCAGGAAAACGGAAGGACTAAGCGGAATGAACTTGCCGACGCTGCTGGCCTCTCACTTCCCTCGCTGAGCGAACGGCTCAGAAAGCTGGAAGAGAACGGAATTATCGAGGGATATTACACAAAGCTCGACCGTCACAAATTCAACCTCGATATAATGGCTTTCATAGTTGTGATAATGGACTCCTCAAAGAATTACGAAAAGCTGACCGATCACGTAAAAAAAACTCCCGAGATACTTGAATGCCACGCTATACTCGGCGAAGGCTCGCATATTATGAAAGCGCTGGTTAAGGATACAAAATCTCTCGAACAGCTTTTAAGTAAGATACAATCCTGGCCGGGTGTAAACCGGACCGTTACAAATTTTGTACTTTCAACAATTAAAGAGACCACAAACATTAACATATAACTCAGGAGAAACTATGGGTAAATCTGCATCAAAGATTCAGGAAATTCTCTCATACATTAAGAGTAACAAAATTCAGTTCGTCGATTTCAAGTTCATGGACTTCCCGGGACAGTGGCAGCACTTTACCGTTCCGGCAGGAGAATTGAAAGCCGATTCATTTGAAGACGGATTCGGGTTCGACGGATCTTCAATCCGCGGATGGAAAAGCATTCACGAAAGCGATATGCTTCTCATTCCGGATTCCGAAACTATGTTTTTCGATCCGTTCATCGAAGCACCTACAGTATCATTAATATGCGATGTATACGAACCGGCAACCAGAGAAAAGTACGACCGCTGTCCTCGCAACATCGCGCAGAAAGCAGAAGCATATCTGAAATCAACCGGGCTGGCAGATACATCCTATTTCGGTCCCGAGGCAGAGTTCTTCGTATTCGATGATGTCCGTTTCGATTCCGGACCTAATTTTTCATTCTACACAGTCGATTCAATTGAAGGTAAATGGAATTCCGGCCGCGAGGAGAATCCGAACCTCGGATATAAACCCCGTTTTAAAGAAGGATATTTCCCGGTTCCCCCGACAGACCAACTGATGGATCTCCGTAATGAAATGGTTATGAACCTTATCAATATGGGAATTGAGATAGAAGCCCAGCATCACGAGGTTGCAAGCGGCGGACAGTGTGAGATCGATATGAAGTTTAAACCGCTTCTTCGCGCGGCTGACCAATTGCTGATGTTTAAATATGTAATTAAAAACACGGCAAAGAAGCGCGGCAAAACCGTTACGTATATGCCCAAGCCGATCTTCGGTGATAACGGAAGCGGAATGCATGTTCATACAAGTTTGTGGTTGAAAGGCAAACCTCTCTTTGCAGGGGGCGGATATGCAGGACTGAGCGATATGGCGCTCTACTTTATCGGCGGATTATTAAAACATGCACCTTCGCTACTCGCTTTTACAAATCCAATTACAAATTCCTATAAGCGGCTTGTACCCGGATTCGAAGCACCCGTGAATCTCGCTTACTCTCAAAGAAACCGGAGCGCTTCCATAAGAATTCCGATGTATTCAAATTCTCCAAAGTCTAAGAGAGTGGAATTCCGCTGCCCGGATCCTGCTGCCAATCCGTATCTCGCGTTTTCGGCAATTATGATGGCGGGTCTGGATGGAATTATGAACCGTATCGATCCGGGTGAACCGCTCGAAAAGGATATCTACGATATGTCCCCCGAAGAACTGAAGGATGTTCCGTCAACACCCGAATCGCTAGCCCAGGCATTGAAAGCACTTGCCGAAGATCATGAGTACCTGCTTAAAGGGAATGTGTTTACAGAGGATGTTATCCGTGCGTGGATAAATTATAAAGTTGAAAAAGAGATCAAGCCGATGGCGTTGAGGCCTCATCCCTACGAATTCGAAATGTACTTTGATGTATAATAACCTGTTTAAATATAAGAGCGGCTCTATGCGAGCCGCTTTTTTCATTTAATAATTATCATCTTCCTTGTTTGGGAAAAACTTTCGGTTTGCAGCCGATATAAATAGATACCGCTTGAAAGTTCTCCTGATTCAAATTCAATCTCGTAATTGCCCGGTTCAATTCTCCCGTTTATTAATGTTGCAATCTCCCTTCCGAGAAAATCGTATATTTTTAATGACGCTGTTTGAGTAACAGGGATCGATACTCTAATCACCGTCGAAGGATTGAACGGATTAGGATAATTCTGCGACAATCGGAATTGAGCAGGTATAACATCCTGCTTTTCATCCAGGCCGGTAATTGTAACTGTTCCTTTCGAGAAATAGACTCCATCGTTGCTGCTTCTATTATCAGACCAGACAGAATAAATCATATCGTTTGCATCCACAAAGAGAGATGGATTTTTGGAATCCGCGTTTGTGCTGTTTACAAATGAAGTTTTAGGGAATGAAACTCCGCCATCAATGGATTTGGTACAGAAGATGCCGTTCTTATCCCCGGAATAATTAGGATATGCAATATAAATCTCGCCTTTACTGCTAACATTCATGGACGGGGATCCGAATCCGTTGGAAGCGATTTCATATTCCGTACTGAAAGTTGATCCGCCGTCGGTAGATTTTTTAAAGTAGATTTTCCGGTTGCTTCCGTTATTATCGTCCTCCTCTCTCCAGACGACATAAAGATTCGAACCGTAAGCCGAAATGCTTGGAGCTGTCCGTTTTTTATCAACACTGCCAGATACGCTGTTTACCATTTTGTTCTGGCCGAAACTTACACCGTTATTTGTAGATTTCGCATAGTATATATCAGTACCGCTTCCGCCTCTTCTGCCATCATTCCATATACAGAATATATTACCCTGTGCATCAACGGATATCGAATTAGGTGAATCAAATTTAACCGAGTTGCTTCCGATTACTGCATCTGTAACTTCATAGGGAGTTTCGAAATTCGCCCCTCCATTTGTAGATCTTGCAAAGAAGAGACCCGTTTTATTATCGGCTTTCGGTCTGAAGAAACAGACATAAACATTGTCGCCATTAACAGCTATCTGAGAAATGAAACCGTCGGATGAAATCGTAACAGGAGAGCTGAACGTTGCTGCCTGATCGGTTGATCTGGAAAAATAAACGCCTGTCAGATTATCATTAACAACTCCGCTCCATACAGTGAAAAGAGTGCCGGAATTATTAGCTGCCATGGCACCGAACAGATGCGGATCATTTCCTCCAATCTTAATCCCGTTACCAAAGCTTGTCCCTCCGTCCGTTGATTTTGATATATAAGAAGAAAATGTAGTATTAAGATCCTGCCATAAGACATAGACATTATTGCCGTTTACAACAATAGAATTTCCCCCATCTGTATTCTGATCACCCTGGGTCAAATGATTGATTTTAAGATTTGAAGAAAAACCCTGACCGGCAATAGAAATTTGGAAAAGGAATAATAGTACAATCGGGTAAATAGAAAGTCTGGCAATGCAATTTTTAAGAAGAATATCAGAACTCATTTTGCCCTCCTAAATAAGGTTTCTAAATTATTCGATACCTCTTACAAGAGTAGATTTTTACTTAATTAAAAAATTTATCTGTCGAACTGCAGTATCTACTTTAACACATAATTTTTATTTAGGAGAGAAATTTTTTTGATTCCGTACTTATGGTAAATAATTCGACCTGGAATAGCAACAGTTTATTAAGGAAATCATCCGGTCAGTATCATTTCAAAAAAGATAATAAGTCACAGATTTTGCGATTATAATTTTTTGAATAAGAAGCGGATGGTTTTAAGCAGTAACTACTTGATAATAATTTCCTGTGTTCGTAAAGCCCGCGGGAACTGACTCTTCAATCCGTCTTTGGATAATGAAGCTGTGCCGATAATCATGTTATCCCATTTAACAATTTTCTGTCCCGTCGTTCCAAATTCTCTCTTTATCGTTCCACCGTTAAGATAAATTTCCAGGTCTTTAATATCATTAAACTCAACTACGTTTCTGGTGAAATTAATTCCAAAAGTTTGAGCAGCTAGAGTATGAAGTTGAATAAACTGCTTTTTATCAATCAGTCCGAGTTTAGAACCGACGCGAATAAATATTTCCGGATTTTCTATTTCCAGTCCTTCATCCGCAAAATAAATATCACCGTTTTTAATCAGGAATTTGTATTGTTCAAAGTGTTTGCTCTCAATTCCGAAATATTCGCAAAGAAGATCAAGCAATTTTCTTATCTGAAGATTCCGGGAGTTCACAAAACTATTTTTCTTCCTGTTAATAATCTCGGATGATTTTTCTATCTCTCCAATTTTTCGAAGTTTAGCTACAAAAAATCCTTCCGAGCCGATCTCCCACGGTACAATCCTTCGTGCTTTACTTATCGACTTATCAAGAGTCTGATCCTTGTAATAAGTAAAAGCTTCGCGGCTTTTTACAGGCAGTTCTATATCCAAAAGTTCTACCGGATACTTCTTCAGTATTTTATCCAGAACCAGTTCATTCTCTTCGAGAGCAAGGGTGCAGGTTGAATAGAGAATTTCACCTCCGACTTTGCACGACTTTATCGCGCTCAAGAGAAGTTTAAATTGTATTTCCGCAAGTCCGGATGCTTTTTTCTCATTCCACCAGCCGCTCACTTCATTTTTCTTCTGAAGTATTCCTAATGCGCTGCAGGGTGCGTCCACGAGAATTTTATCAAAATAATTCTGATATATTTTACTAAGCAGCTCCCCTTTCCCCTGAAGTACGCCGACATTAACAAGATTCATTTTATCGATGTTGAAAACGAGGCTTTTTAATCTCTCCAGCGAAATTTCATTTGCAATCAGGGTACCCCTGTTGCCCATCATGTCGGCAAGCTGGGTGGTTTTAGAACCGGGTGCGGCGCACAGATCGAGAACTTTATCACCGGGTGCAGGATTCAGGACTAACGCGGGGATCATTGAAGAGAGACTCTGGATATAGTAAGCGCCTAAAATAAAATCGAGCGTCTTACCGGCAACAGACTGCCCGCCAGTTATTATAAAAGCATTAGCGACGTTTTTTACAGGTTCAAGCTGAACATTGTATCCGCTCAGTCGCTCAAGAATTTTATCCCGGGATAATTTAGATGAAAAACGGAGATATGTATTATGACCGCTGTTAATAAATTCGAGATAATTTTTAAGATAGTCTGTTCCGAAATGAGTAGTGATGTAGGAACTGATATTATCACCGAGATGAATCACCTTAGGTTCTGGTAAGATTTAATGAACTGAAAATCTGCGAAGAGATTATTTTAAATCCTTTCGTCTTCTGGAAGATCTGCTTAAAATCTTTTTCCATCTCTTTCAGGAATCCGTCGAGGTATCTTTCGTAGTCGCGCACCGCTTCATATGTCTGAAGCTGATCTGCTGGAATCTTAACCAGGGCAGGTTTAACCCTGTTTGCGTAATAGACATATTTTGCCCGGAACATATCGTCCGTGGAGTAGAAAGTATCGCCTGCCTCATCTGAAAGCTGATAGCTTCCGAATAAAGGCGGATTTAGAAAAAGAATTTTCCCGGGAAGAGATATCTCCTCGTACTTATCGGAATGAACAAAATCATCCGGAAAGTTCTTAAGCTCCGCCTTAATCTTTTCAATCCACTTCTGGGAGAATTCTTTTTCTGTCATAGTATTAAATTATTTTTCGGGTTCTTCAACCCAGTCAGCAATAAAAATGTTTGTGTCCCTTGAGGGTTTTCTTTCTGCATTTCTGTTTGAACAGAAGACGAGCTTTTTACCGTCGTAAGAGAACATCGGGAAAGCATCGAATATTCCCGAGTTGGTTATTTGTTTTAACCCGGTTCCGTCAATATTAATCATAAAGATATCGAAGCGTCTGCCGCCTTCGTTGAGTGAATGATGATTTGAACAGAAGAGCACTTTTTTGCCATCCGGGTGGAAAAAAGGCGCCCAGTTTGCTCCGGGTAATTCTGTAACCTGTCGTGCATTTTTACCATCAATATCAGCGACAAAAATATTAAGCTCTTTCGGTTCTACTAAACCCTCGGCAAGAAGTTTTTTATAATTTTCTGCATCTTCGCCTTCAGGTCTGCTCGCACGCCAGACAATATATTTAGAATCGCGTGAGAAGAAAGCGCCGCCGTCGTAACCAAGTTCATTGGTTAACTGCAAATACTCTTTGGTTTGAATATCATAACGCCATAATTCCAGATCGCCGGAACGTGTGGAAGTAAAAATAATATATCGTCCGTCAGGTGATACAGTAGCTTCAGCATCATAACTTTCACCGCCGATAAGTAATTCGGGATTAGAACCATCAGCATTAGCAACATAAACATCATACGAATTATAAATCGGCCAGACATACCTTCCGCCGGAGAACATAACGGTTTCCGGGCATTTGGCATCGGCTTCGTGTGTAGAAGCGTAAATTATTCTTCCGTCACTTAAAAAATAGCTGCACGTAGTTCGTCCTTTTCCGGTTGAAGCGAGCTGATATTTATTTCCGCCGGTAAGATCGGACCCATCGGCATTCATTATGAAAATCTGATCGCAGCCTTGCGGATTTATCTTATCCCAGTCGCTCTGAAAGACCAGCAGTTTATCATCAAAACTCCAGTACGCCTCGGCATTGTTTCCGCCGAAAGTAAGCTGACGGATATTTCTAATGTGAACTTCCCCTTCATAACGCAATGTGTCTTTTGAAGGATCGTAAGATTCGGATTTGATACAGCCGGTAAATGAATATGAGATAGTAATTATTAGAACCGCGATAAGGAAGATGTATATTTTTCTAATCATTAATTAAGTCGCTTTCCATTTATAGTTTTAAAATCTTTTTGTCCTTATGAAAGACAAGATAAACTCCCAGAATTATGAAAGGGATACTGAGCAGCTGACCCATATTTAAAAGCCAGCCCTTTTCAAAATAAGTCTGATCTTCTTTTACAAATTCAACCAGGAACCGGAATGCAAAAACTGAAATGAGGAACCATCCGAGAAGCAGTCCGTTTTTAAATATTCCCGATTTTTTGAAATAGTAAAAGAGGAGGAAAAAGAAAATTGCAAGGTATGCAAGCGCTTCATAAAACTGGGCAGGATGACGCGGCACACCATCTACTGCAGGAAAAACAAATGCCCAGGGCAGGTCGGTTGGTTTACCGATAATTTCCGAATTGAACAGATTTCCCATTCTGATAAAAAATCCGCCCAGCGCTACAGTTATTACAATTCTGTCGAGTATCCAGAGGTATGAGAATTCTTTGTGCTTTCTTACAAAAATGTATATTGCCAGCAGAATACCAAGTGCTGCGCCATGACTTGCCAAACCTCCCTTCCACACCTGCAGAATTTCGAGCGGGTTGGCGAGATAATAGGCAGGATTGTAGAAAAAACAGTGACCCAGGCGTGCACCGAGGACGGTTCCAAGAATCATATACCAGATCAGATCATTCAAAATAGCATCCGGTCGGGATTCTTTTTTGAATATCACATAAAAAATCTGATAACCGATTATAAATGAAAACGCAAATAAAAGACCATACCAGCGGATTACGAAGGGGCCTATAGAAAAAATGTCCGGACTGACATCCCAATAGATCACAGGCAACCTGAATTTTTTGAATAATTAACTAAACCCTGGCTAAATTTAGTAATTGAAGGGGTATTTAACAACGGCCAAAATCAGTAAAAAATCACTCTTTCCAGATAAAATCGAATAAAAGATAGGAAGCCGTAAGCATTATTACATCATAGCAGACAAGAACGAGGATCTCAACAAGAGAATCGTTCAATGAATTTCCATCCATCGAAAATTTTGTAAGCTCAAGAAGTGTGAGAATCAACGGAAGAAGAATTGGAAAGGAAAGGACCGGGTAGAGAGTTCCTTTGGAAGAGGCCTTCGAAATAATGGCCGCGATTATTGTAGAAGAAATTGCGATACCAATATTCCCAAGAAAAAAAGTGACGGCAAAAAGTAAAAAGTTCTTAATAATAAAAGATTCGAAAAGAATCAGAAAGAGGAATGTTATTGCAAAATTCATAAGGAAAACAAGCAGCAGGTTGAAAATCAATTTACCTGAAAAAATTGTTGATGGGGATGCGATCAAATGAAGAGTCATGGTTGTGCCCCGCTCCTCCTCGGAAATGAACGCACGTGATAATCCGGACATTGCAGAGAAAAAGATTACCACCCATAGAAGACCGCCGGTAAGGTATGAAGTTATTTTTTCGCTGCCTATCGAGAACATTATTACACTGATGGTCACAAGTATAAACATAGCAAGGGCATTAATCGCATAACGTGTTCGAAGTTCCGATTGCCAGTCTTTCTTGAATAGTGAATATGATTTCATCTAAGTTTTCCTTTGCGATCTCTGCGTGAAATTCTTTAAAGATTAACACGCAGAGAACGCAGAGTCCTATCTTTTATTCCGTTTATAATTCTCTATATTAATTGTCTCTTTACACAACTGCAAATCTGAATCTTCATTCGAAGCAATTATAACGATATTCGATTTAGCTTCTTCTTTTATTAATTCATAAACTTTTTCTTTACCGTCGTTGTCAAGATTGGAAGTCGGTTCATCCAGAATTATCAACTGCGGATTATGGAGTAGCGCAAAAATAAATTTCAGACGCTGCTTCATTCCGGAAGAATAACCACGTACAAGATCCCCCCGTCTTTCATAAAGATTCAGTTTGCTGAGCAGAAAACCGGAGCGCTCCCTGTCAAATTTAATCCCCCTTATATTTGCAAAGTGAACGAGGTTTTCTTCTGCCGTGAATTCATCATAAAGAAACAGGTACGGGGAAACAAAACCGATATAATTGTGGAGATTTTCGGGCTCAATTATTTTTCCGCCCGATTCGTGAATTACTTTACCGCGGGTTGGAGAGATGATATTCGACAATATCTTTACAAGTGTCGATTTTCCAGATCCATTCGGACCCGATATACCGTAAATAGTTCCGGCTTCGAAAGAGAAATTCAAATCGTTAAAGACGAGCCGTCTTCCGAAATATTTTACAAGATTTTCGAGTGTTACTTTATAATCAGTCATTATAGACTACAAACTTTCCCTTTTTTATAATATCGCCGCTTTTTACAATGTAAATATAAACACCGGTCTTTAATTTGCTTCCATTATTGTTTTTGGGATTCCACAAAAGAACTTTTTTATCGGAAGCGATTATCCTCTCCTCACCGCTGAAAACAAGATCCATATCCGGTGAATAGACGTTGAGAAAAGCGTATGCGTCATCAGAATTCCCCGCAGGGAAATAAATAAACGAATCCTTCGAATACCTGAACGGCTGCGGAAAAGCATAATCGATTTCTGTTGTTGAAATGAAATCAATTGGTGAATTATTAAAAATATTTATCTCGGAGAGGAGAAATAAATTGTCGCTTTCAAGATTTGTAAAGTAGCCGTCCCGTATTTTTCTATAACCGGAGCCTGCCTGATTCGACAAACTGTATTTAAAGGAGAGCGATTTAGTAATATCATTTACTCCGTTTGCTAAATCGGAATTGGCAATTATTGCATAAAACGTATCGGCAGCCGAGGAATTATCGTAGAACATAAGGTAATTGAGTGAAACCGGATTTGAAGCAATATTAACTTCTGATACCGGTTTGGAGAACGGCATAACCATAAATGGATTAATCCGCGGATAGTTTTGAGCTTCTTCAAAATATTTACCGGGCACCGCTCTGCTTCCGGTAAAATAGAGCCACTGACCAAAGAGGCAAAATTCATTTTTAAACATTGAACCAGCTTCTGCTATAGCATCTGCAATAGCATTCAGAGCCCTCTTATCTTTCATCAGTTCCCATGTTCTTTTCAGAATTCCGAAACCGAATCTCTCTTTGAGGAAAATATTCCAGACGGCCAGATCGTATCCGTCAGTAATCCAGGCTCTTCCAAAAGATCTTTGAGGATTATAAGTATAAGAATGAATATAAAAGTAGTAATCATTGATCGAATCGAAAACAAATTCCTCCATTGCCGTGGAAGAAAGCTCAT
The DNA here is from genome assembly GCA_035362835.1 of Melioribacteraceae bacterium. Lineage (NCBI taxonomy): Bacteria > Pseudomonadati > Ignavibacteriota > Ignavibacteria > Ignavibacteriales > Melioribacteraceae > Melioribacteraceae bacterium. Next base: position 1,654,003 of record DAOSDY010000001.1, on the reverse strand, counting down.
TAAAGAAACTATCTGAAGAACGGTAAATGAAATTTCCGGAATGAATTGCATGGTGCATTTCGTGGGCAACTGTAACCCTGGCTCCATCAATTCCTTTTGTAAACACGGAAGAGAAATCGTTATCTATCACCATAAAACTTGTCCATCTTCCGTTTCCCAATTCCGATTCCAGTTCAGTATAACCGTAAACACCGGTTCCGGGATTTCCGACTATATAAATATCGTAAAGATCATCTCCTCCGGCACCTGAATCCGTAGGCGGGGCAGGATACCCGAGTTTAAGCACCTGAAAATTGTATGAGGAATCAATTGCCTTTGCAAGATCGTTTAAGCTGTATACCGGCGATTCAAATCCGCTCTTCCTAAAATGAATTCTGAATTTGCCGGAAGGAGTTACAAAACTTGTATCCGAACCGGGACGGTTTAAAAATCCGGCGAGCACTTCTTTCTGTTTTTGAGTGAATTTGTTGAAGTTGATTTTAACATCGTTAACTATTCCGAATCCGCATTTAACAGGAATCTTATCAACTGCTGTTTGATGCCGGTCCTTTTCAGTAAGAGGAACAGTCTTAATTCTAATGAATTCATTGTAAAGCGAATCCAGGTTCTGAGCTTTCAAAGCAACTGCTGCTATTAATATGAGTATTAATCCGGAAAATTTTATCATTTAATCTGTTCTATTTTTATAAGGTTGTCGGAACTATCGGTGTAAATAAAAAATTCATTTCTATTATTTAATTTATCGACAATATAACTATTGATAGTCTTTGATTCAAAAACATCCCGCGAGCTTAAATCCTGGCTCTGAATATTTATGTTTACCCTTCTTACCTTTCCTTTCCTGCGGTCGTAAAGAAAGAGGCTATTCTGTTCGTCATCATCAAGGTAGATCATCGAACCGGGTTCGGGGTTAAAATCGTCCAGTTTAATTCTACCGCTCCATCTTAAAGTGAATAGGCTGAGTTCGGTGTTATTTTCAAGACTAATAAAAGCGGCGACAGTATTTTCTGTTCGGATTCTGTCGTTAAAACTTTTTACTTCCAAAAGAGGATTAAAATCTTCCGGAATTCTCCTGTTTGCAAGGATTTCCTTACCAATTACTTTTCTATTATAAACTGATTTAAGCAAAGAAAGTTTTTCTTTTTCCCTATTGAAATGAAAAATTTCTTTATACAAATTAAAAGAAAGAGCGGCATTCATAACATCCTCAGCAACCTGATCCACACCGGCGCTCAAATATCTGAAATCCCTGAATTCAAATTGTTCTATAAAGAGTTTTCGATCTTTGCCTGATAAGAGAAAAATAGTCTGCCTGTCTTTTACCCGGTCGCTTGTAATCTTAAGATCGTATATCGGCCCGTTTGCGTAAAAAAATCTTTTGGAGAATTCCAGTTTAGGGTAACCTATTCGAAGCAATTCAATAAGTTTTTCACCCTCGGAATAGAAATAAAATGTTTTGTGATCTTTGCTGATCTCATCAACGACTACATTTTTATAATCCTGTGCAACCGGAATTGAGAAATATGTATCGTAAAGTCTTTTCCTGGATTCCAAAAAGTTTATTTTCAGATCATCCTTATCGACAAAGAAAATTCCTTTACTCTTGTAAACAGGAAGATCGTAAGTTCCGATAATTGACGGATTTAGTCCCAGTGCAATTGAAACATTGCCAGATTCAGTAATCCGTTCCAGCTGATAAATTCTACCCTCTGAGTTAAGCACTGCCAGTTTTCTTCCGTCCCGATCGATATAACCGGATAGATCCACAAGGCCTTTCTTCTGGAAGTATGTAACGTACGGGAAGAATTCCTCTGAACTTTTTGCATAGGAAATGAAAAGTTTTCCTGATTCAATATTTATGTAAGCAACATCGTTGAACCCGTCGCCGTTAAAATCAAGTATGGTATACCGGTCCGGTGGCAAAGGTGTGTTTAATACAATTCTCTTTTCGAATGATGAAACTGAATCGCCAAGCAGCACTTCGAAACCGTATTTGGTTGTAAATACCAGATCATTAAAACCATTGCTGTTAAAATCCGCCACGCTGAATTGTTTTAGTTCGCTCTGTAATCCGATTGACCGGGAAGGGCGGAAGTTACCCGACCTGTCGTTGTAAAAAAGAATTAATGAATTCCTGAGCAGGTTTAATGCTACAATATCCTGGTAGCCGTCGTAATCGAGATCAAAAAACCTTGAACAGGAATAGATCTGCTCGTTGTCAATTAAGGTTTCAGTTAATTTATTTCTTTCTTCTTTTAATAATGATAATCCTTTAAAACTGCTTCCGGAGACCAGCATCTGGGATTTTCCGTTTTTATCCGGAGCATCTAAATCCATGCTTGAAGGATACGATTCATATTTTTTCTTCAATTGGAACGAAGGAATACCGGAGCGATTGATAATTACAAATCCGGCTTCTCTTTCCTTTCTTGAAATGAAAGCAAATTTTCTGCCCCTTCCCTGTTCCGGTCCCGCTGGGATAAGATCGTAAAATGAAACCGATGTAAACCTACCGCCTGGAGAGGAAAATATATTTTTATTCCGGGTTTGAATCGAGAATTTTTTAGTAACCTGATCCGAGAGGATAAAATCGCGCCATCCGTCGGAATTTATATCGATCGGAAAAATTCTAGTTTGATTTTTTGAAGTCGTAAACTCCTGATATCCGCAGAAACCGTTCAGGGGAATTTGCGCGGACAATTCTGAGGTTACAAGAAATATTAATAAGAATGAAATGCTAAATATTCGGCCTGCTTTCAAGACGGGCTTTTCTTCTATTGAGTGCATCTTCAAACCGGCGTTTCTCTTCATCTGATTCCGGTACAATTTCGAATGTATCAACTGGTTTTCCATTTTCATCAACACTTACAAAAGTCAAATATGCAGAATTTGAGTGAATTTTTTTTCCTTCTACATACGACTCGGTAAAAACTTTAACCCCGACCTCCATAGAAGTTTTGAAGGCTCTATTAACCGAGGCGATCAAAGTTACAACATTTCCAAGTTTAATTGGATGATGAAAGTCAATCCTGTCTACCGACGCTGTAACACAAACGCGCTGCGAGTGTTTTGCCGAAGCAAGAGCGGCGCATATATCGATCCAGTGCATTAACTGTCCGCCCAGAAGATTACCAAGCTGATTTGTATGGTTGGGCAGTACAAGCTCGGTCATAGTAACAACCGATTCGCTTACAAACTTACTTCTTTTTTTCTGAGCTGTACTCATTTATTCGTCAATCCTGATTCAATGCTTTGTAGTTCTCCTGCATTCGGGTGATCGGGATACCGGCTCAGAAAGAGGGCTATATCGGCAAGCGCTTCGTTATTCATCCCTTTCTTAACTTCGATCTTTATCTTGTTGTATAACGCGACCGGCGCATACTTTGTATCGTGAAACGATTCTGTTACATAAGTATAATATTTCAAAGCGGCGTATTCATATTCCATTTTCTCATAAATCAATCCGCTCTGGTATTCCTTTTCCGCGAGACGTTCATTCATCTCTTTTATTTTCATTTCAGCCTGTTCAACTTTTGGACTGGCCGGGAAGAAATCAATGAATGCCTGAAACTCCTCGATTGCTTTTTTCGTATATGCCTGATCGAGGGGATAACCCGGAGCCAACTGGTAATAGGACTCGCCCAGCATAAACTGTGCGTCGGGTACGAAAGGGCTAGCAGGCGTATTACGAATCAGTTTGCTGAATTCATACGCGGCAAGGAGAAACTGTTCCCGGTTGAAATATGTCATGCCAAGATAATACTGCGCATCATCATTTACAGAGCTGCCGGGGTACTGAAGCAGTATATTCTGAAACTCTACGATTGCCACTTCATAATCTTCGTCGTTAAATAATTCCATCACATATTTAAAATAATCTTCCGGTGTCATTTGAGATGTATCAACAGAAGAAGAACATGCCGCAATTAATAATGCAATAAAAGTTAAAGAAAGGTACTTTATTTGATTTCTCAAAAACTGCTCCCAATTAAAAATTCGAGTTGTAAAAATAAGTAAAAATGAATAGCCGTGAAATACTGCTATCATCATATCGGGGAAATTTCAACGAAATATTCATTTACTTCTGACTGTAAAAAATAAAATAATTGTAACGATTAAAGTACCGACCACGATAATTGGTTCCAGAAGGTTGGAAAAAAGGGGAATTTCCGGGATTGTCCCCCTTGTGAAAGGTATCGATTGGTCCTCAATTTCCGCAATCCGGCCCAATTCTACACTATCAATTAAAGATTCATTCAGCCGAATCGAGACGACACCATCCGGTCCTGTAAAAAGGGCAATTCCTTCAAAAATTACATTCCTTTTAACCATCAGCTCACCGAAAAAACCATCCTTAAAAGGTTCGGTGTATTCAACTTTTATGTTATGAATCGAATATTCAAGTGTGGCATTACTTCCGGATCCATCGAACTTATACCCGGACTTTAATAGATTATCTGCGACTTTAGATTTAAGGAAATTATATGAATCGGATGATGTATAGGAAAAATTTGAAATTTTTTCCCTGTTAACAACAAATGAATCGATTTTAGAAATTGAGTTTGAAATTAATTGATAAGCAATATCAAGATTGGTCTTTTGTTGGAGAAGGACCGGCGAATTACTGATGATAAGCAGAAAGAAAACTAAGAATATTCTTTTCAAAAAATTCCATCGTCAATTTGTTATGGCTCAAATTATAGAATCAATTATGGAATATCAAACGAAAGATGATTAAAAGAAATCCGCCGCCCGGTACATGGACGGCGGATAAAAAGATTACCTTCGACCCGCAGCAATTTCCTTCAAACGTTCTATTCTTTCCTCAATCGGAGGATGAGTTGAAAAGAGTTTCATCATAGAACGGGCGCTGAGCGGATTGACAATAAACATATGAGCGGAAGATGCGCCTGCATGAGCCATCGGCAGCATTTCATTAGCCTGGTTCAGTTTGCTCAAGGCATTAGCAAGTCCCATCGGTTTACCGGATATTTTAGCTCCGCCTTCATCGGCCATATATTCCCTCGATCTTGAAATAGCCATCTGGATCAATACAGCCGCAATAGGGGCGACAATTAGAAGAGCTAATTCGTAGAAAATATTTCCGCCACGGTCGTTGTCGTCTCTGCTGCTGCCGCCGAACATAGCGGCATAACCGGCCATACGGGCAAGAAATGTAATAGTGCCTACAAGAGTTGCGGCAATAGTGCCGACAAGAATATCCCTGTTGCGTATGTGCGAGAGCTCATGAGCTATAACGCCTTCGAGTTCCTCCCTGTTAAGAATTTTCATAATACCTGTTGTGACGGCAACAGCTCCGTTCTGAGGATTCCTTCCGGTTGCAAATGCGTTAGGCGTAGGGTTCTCCATAATATATACTTTAGGCATCGGGAGTTCGGCCCTGGATGCAAGTTTTTCAACCATATCATATAATTGAGGCTGATCTTCACGGGTTACCTGCCGGGCACGGTACATACTAAGAACGATTTTGTCCGAAAACCAGTAAGCCCCGAAATTCATTACAAGTGAAATCACAAATGCCATCATAAGACCCTGCTGACCGCCGAGTACGCTACCTACAATAAGGAAGAGTACCATCATAATTGTCATAAGAATAACGGTTTTAAATCCGTTCATTTTCACTCCTTCTTTTTTCCGTTTCAAATTTATCTAAACTTTGACAAATGTAACAGAAACGGGATGATAAATGTTCCTCGGATTAGTTTATCCGATAGAAGGGATTAACACCGGTCCTAAATCAGTACCTTGCCTTTATAAACAATAATCTTTAAAATCGTGCGTCAATTTGGAAGAAATATGAAAAAAATCTGGCTTTTGTTCATTTTTACAACGGCATCTCTATATCCGCAAAGCACATATAAATTTCTTAATCTGGATACGTCACCCCGCGCTGCCGCGGTGGCCGGGAGTTTTGTATCGAACAATGACGATCCTAATGTAATTTTCTATAACCCGGCGGGCATCAACTTTCTTACAGAGTCGCCAATCTCATTTTCATTTCTTAAACACCTTATGGATATTAACTCGGCTTCACTGGTTTATTCACGTGAATTTGAGAATATCGGCCGGTTCTCCGCCGCAGTTCAATATATTAACTACGGCGAATTTACTAAAGCGGATGCAAACGGAATGACATACGGAAATTTCGGTGCCGGTGATGTGGCTTTTATTGTGGGATACGGAAATAAACTCGATCAGAATTTTTATTACGGCGCGAATATTAAATTTATTTATTCCGGGATTGAAGAATACTCTTCTTCGGCTGTCGCATTCGATTTAGGTTTGCATTACGAAATCCCTGAATCAAAATGGAATTTCGGATTTTCAATATTAAATCTGGGCGGACAGATTTCATCCTACTTCGACACGAAAGAGGAATTACCGATTGATATCCGGCTCGGATTTTCCAAGCAGCTGGAAAATCTACCATTCAGACTCTACTGGTCGTTCAATAAACTGAACGAAAACCAGGAGACATTTTTCGACCGATTCAAGCAGATAACAATCGGAGGAGAATTCAAATTGGGTACCAGTTTCAGGCTTCGATTCGGATACGATAATGAAAAGAGGAAGGAATTTAAGATCGGCTCCACGCCGGGTTTAGCAGGATTCAGTCTTGGAATCGGTTTTAATGTTAGCTCGTACGTAATAGATTATGCTTTTTCTTCGATGGGCTACATCGGCTCGCTTCACAGATTCGGAATCTCTACAAAGCTTTAAGAAATACAGAACTTTAATTTCTTATCCCGTTACTTCCTGTAAGGAGTTTTAAGATATTGTTTTGCGATGTCGTGGGAATTATTCCGCTCCTTAAGGCGCAGAACTTCATTATAATATTTTACCGCTTTATCCCGATTTCCCAGAAGATCGTATAACTGCCCGAGATATAATACTGTGTTGATTAAAAATCCGGATTCGTTTCCTTTATCCAGTTCACGAGAGAGTTTTTCAGACATTTCAAAAAAGTGGGCAGCCGAATCTGCGATATTCCTGTTTTTGAATTCCTGGCCGATGTAATAGGAAGCTTCTCTTTTATAACGTTTATTATATCCCGGCAGACCTTTTTCAGATTTTAAAAAAATATCACGGAAAGTTTTTACGGCTTCGGGATAGTTATTCTCTTTAACATATGTTAGCCCGTAATATTTCTGAAAGTTCGGATTATTGGGGTAATCGCGCAGCAACGCTCTTCCCCACCGTCTCGATTCCTCCATATTCTCTTCGAACTGGAAATTAAGTTTCTGTAAAAAGTGTCTCGATTCTACAAGTGTGTACCGTCCATTAAGGGCAACGTATTCCAGTTCCTTAAGGCCTTTCTCCTTATCGCCTTTAGGGAAGAAAATCATAAAAGGTTTTACAACCGGATATTTCTTGGGGATAACGTCGGCATAATAGTGATATATTCCGAAACCGAGCTGAACATCTACGTTCTTGGGATCGACCTCATACGATTTGAAGACAAGACCTAAACCGTCTTTTCCATCCAGTGCGGCTTTAAACCAGCTTTCGCGGATTGCAAGCAGCTGTCCCCTGAATCCGAGCGAGCCCCCTTTGAAAAACATTGCATCAACATTTCTTTCGTTCTTATCGAGGATATCGTCACACATATCGATGCATTCCTCAAGCTGGTCATAGAATTTATCATCCATGCTTTCGTTGTCGAGGTCGAGAAGAATTCGCCACCAGGTTGTCATTGCTTTGAAGAATTTACCGGAAGGATGTGACGGATATTCTTTTTCAATTTTATCGAAAGTCCGGTCGGCTTTATCAAATTCGATGCTGTAAATCTGGTTTATTCCGGCTTTTACAAGTGAATCGTGTTTAACCCAATTGTAGTTTTGAGAAAAGACAAGTGATGCGTTTATAAGAATTATGGCTAACGAATATCCTGTTTTCAAGCTTTTTTCTCTGAAAATTTTGAAAGTCTAATCCGAACCTAAAGACTTAGGTAGTCAATTTCCAATGAAAAAGGAGTCACTTACTTTTGTTATATGTCCCATGGTAATAAATAATATAAAGAAATAGAATAAAATCAATAATTAAACATTCTCAATTTTCTCAATAAATTATATTAAAAGTATCGTTGATAAAATTAATTCCGTTTGCTAAGTTTCCTACGGCTATCATGATATATTCTTCACACTTTATTCAATTGAAAATAGTTGGCCCGTCTCAATTTCTCTTTTCCGGTTCGACATATTAAATACCGAACAGATATATGTCATTGCACCTATGCGGTAAAATGACTTTTTCCTTTGGCCAATCATTTAAAAACGACCTCATAAGCCAATCCAAATTATCATACCTATTAATAAAATCGAAGCTGAACATAAATTTTTTCATTCATGCATTAATTAACAGGAAAAATCATTCATTAGCCGGAATTTTAGTTACCGGCTAACTAAAACTCTACACCGGAAATATTATGTACTTCGTAGTTGTAAAGGAAATTTCAACCGGTAAAATTGTTGATAAAGCTGGACTATCATCTACAGGAAACATTGTTGGAGGTTTAGCACAGTCTGCTCTACTGACAAAAAGAAATTTTGAGCGGCAATACCCTCCGGAAACCTACTCAATTACTTTTGAAAAAGCGGAAAGCTGGGAAGAAATAAAGTCAAAAAATGTTCCGGCTGACAATGATACTTTTAGAATGACCGGTTCAAGAACTTATCAGCTCATTGTAAACGTTGCGGTAATGATCGGCGGAACATTTCTTATGTTCCTTTTAATGACAGTAAGATTACTTTTTAATCCCTTCCTTTTTATTCTAGGAATCTTCATTCTATTTCTGTATCTGGCAATTGACTACAGCATCTGGCTTAAAAAAGGAATCCACAAGATTGAAATCGATAAGAATGGCTTTACTGTTTATTACGGCACGGAAATGATTCCTGCACGAATTGATAAGAAACAAATAACCGGAATTAATTTCTTCAAGAAATTGAACAGAAGAATCGTAAATGTTTTACTCGGCGGTAATGCTGATAGTTCGATTCCTGGCATTACACTGTTTTCCGGACCACGTATTAGAATTACCGACGAAGCATTTAATGAAGCAGAGTTCAAAGTCTTTGTAAAACTTATTTACGATTTGAGACCGGACATATATTTCATAAAATAAAAGGTGTAAGATGAATAGAATTATTAAAGCAATAATATTTACATCTATTCTTACAACTTCATTCCCAATTAAAAATTTATCACAAATAGAACTTACAACAACAAGAGAATGGAAAATCGGCAATAACATCAATTCTGTTTTATTCAGCCCTGACGGGAAGGTTCTTGTCGCAGTGGATAATGTTTTTACGATCTTCTATAATTTGCCGGATTGGGTAAATTATAAAAAATTGAATATCCCGGCTCCATCACTAATCAGCAAAATAACCTTTAGTGTCGATGGTAAATACCTGGCAGGCGGTTGTGATGACGGCAATATTTATATCTGGGATGCGCTAAAATTTGAATCCGCAGATCCCTCAAGCATTAATAGTAATATAAAATTATCGGGACCTTCAGAGGAAATCACTTCTCTTGCATTTAGTCCAGATGGAAAATGCTTCGTAGCCGGAACCTTAGACGGTAAAATTAATATTTGGGAGACTTCATCCTGGAAAAGTATTAAGAATATTACCATCCATAAGGGTAGAGTTACAGACTTAGCATTCCGCCCGGACGGGTCATATTTAGCAAGCTCAAGTTCTTACGAGAAATTTATTCGAGTTTGGGATGTTTCAACCTGGAATGAGAAGAATAAATTTTTCAATGAGGATAAAGAATATGATGAATATGATTTAACAGATTTCAGAAATCTTTGCTTTAGTCCGGATGGGAAATATCTAGCATGTGCTACTTTTAACGGATTTAGGGATATAATTTCCATCTGGAATATGTTCTGGGAGGGAAGCATTAAAAGTATTCATTCCATCTATATTACATCTGCTAGTGATCTTAAATTCAGTCCGGATGGAGAGTATTTATTCATTGCAGGCTCGAATAGTGTATTAGCTATTTTCAATACATCGGGCTGGGAAGCTGTTAATGCAATTAAATTGGAAAATGACAATCCTATAAGATCAATTTCGTTTAGTCCCGATGGTAATTTTATTTCTTTTGCTCACGGAGATAAAATATTTATTTGCAGTATTGATCCACCTTTGACACCCAATAAAGAAAAAATTCCTAAACCTCAACCAAAGCGAAAGTAATAATGAAAAGTTTTTTACTAATATTCTGGAGATAAAATGAAAACAATGATTAAATTTTTAATCTGTCAATTAATTGTCGCGACTATATTAAATGTATTTCTGGAAAACTCTATTCTTAATGCACAGCCTAAATACTTTAATATCTCGATTTGCAAAGTGCACAAAGAATTGCAGGACAAGGGTTATGGAAAATGTGCTTCGTGTAATAATAGTGTTTCCTCAAGAAGTAAAAGAGCAAAAATTTGTGAAGAGTGCTGGGTAAAACAAGGAGGACTCTGGAACACTGGATGTTACTTTTGTAAAGAGAATATTATTGGCGGCGACTATGCAAGAGTTTGCAGCGATTGTGCCGCTAAAGATGAATGTATTGTTTGCAAGAAAAAACTTCACAGCGGGAATGATTCGAATGAGGACGGACGGCGAATTGTTGAGAAATACTCTATACAAATAACAGTTCCAGGTCAAAAAGAAAAATTTCAAGAATATCTAAACTCCGCAAGCATCGCTATGGCAAACGAAGAATTTGAACAAGCTATCACCTATTTTAAAAAATGTGAAGAAATTATTCCCAACAGCATGGCCTGTAATATAGGAGTTGCTTTAAGAGAATTGAATAAAAATGAGGATGCTCTAGGTTATTTTGATACCGCTATTAAAGAAGAACCCACTTGGGGCGATCCATATGGCGAGAAAGCAATTACACTTGCTTATATGGGACGCTGGAATGATGCCGGTCCCTTGTTTAAAAAATCAATTGATCTGAAATATGACTCTCCGACAGTTTACTGGATGTACGGAAAGTATCTTGAAGAAATTCTAAAAAAACCTTCTGAAGCAATTCCATTTTATGAAATGGTGATTGCAAAAAATCCCAATAGTTATAAACTTTACAACAACATAGGCGATATTTACTTTAATGAGGAAAAATATGACGATGCTGAAAGAGCATACAAAAAAGTTCTTGAACATGATAATAACGATTTTAACGCATTAGCTTTTTCTGGAGAAATTAATTTCATAAAGCAAAATTTTGAAGAAGCATTAAAATATTTTTTACTCAGTCATAAAATTAAACCCGATAACCTTGAACTTAATTATCATATGGGGATTTGCTATGGGTATTTGAACCAACTTGATAAGGCAGAAAGTCATTTTAAACATGCTTTATCATTGAATCCAAATCTTGCAGATGTTTCATTAGAACTTGCCCGGCTCTATAAATCTTACGGGGTTTATGCTAAAGCTATTCCGATATATGAAAAACTAATTTCCGATGACGCTGTTACCCATCCCGCTTATTTGGATCTTGCGTTATGCCAGTATATGAACAAACAATATAAAGACGTTATTGAGAGCTGTAAAAAGTTTATCGAAAAAGACACAGGTAATTATCCGGATCCATATAAATGGATGGCGTTAGCAGCTGCAAGATTAAACGATACGCAGGACGCGGAAAAATATTGCAACAAAGCCATCGAGCTTAACGTGGAAAATCAAAGTGAAATATTCTATTTCGTTGCTGCTGCTTACTCTTTAATTAATGATTCTGATAAAGCTTTGCTCTATCTCGAAAAAGCAATTAATGGAGGAATGCCAAAAGAAAGTCCGGAAAATGATTCTGAATTTGATAATATAAGAAACTTACAAGCGTACAAAAACTTAATTGACAAATAGTAATTATTTAATAAAAATATTTACCTTAACAAAAGTGAGCTTCTGAGTCCGGTAATTTCCGGACTCAGAATTGTTATTTTCTTTTTGGTCTATACATATCTGTTGCATGACCGTAGAATAATTCTGCCGCAAACATCATAGTTTCTGATAAAGTAGGATGCGGATGGATTGTCAGTTCGAGATCTTTAACAACCGCACCCATTTCAATTGCTAGAGTTCCTTCTGCAATCATATCCCCCGCGCCAACACCAACAATAGCTACACCCAGAATTCTTTCACTTTCCGGCTCTATAATAAGTTTTGTCATACCATCGTTACGGTCTAAAGTTGTAGCTCGTCCGCTTGCGCCCCACGGAAATTTTGCAACTTCAACTTTAATTCCTTTTTCACGTGCTTCGGTTTCTGTTAAACCCGCCCATGCTAACTCGGGATCGGTAAACACAACTGCCGGAATTGCGTTTGGTTCGAATGCAACTTTATGACCAAGTATTGCTTCAACTGCAACTTTACCTTCAGCAGAAGCTTTGTGTGCAAGCATTGCACCACCGACAATATCACCAATTGCATAGATGTTAGGATCATCAGTTTTCAATTGCTTATCAACAATAACAAAACCGCGCTGATTAACTTTTACATTTGTGTTTTCAAGTCCAAGTCCTGCTGTAACAGGTTTTCTTCCAATTGAAACTAAAACTTTATCAAATGTCTGTTCGGGTTCTGTAACATTTTTCCCTTCCAGTTTAACAACAATCGAATTGCCGTTATCTTTAAGATCAACAACCTTTGTTTCCGTATAAACTTTATCAAGAATAGTTTTCAATCTCTTTTCAAGCACTGCAACCACATCTCTATCTGCACCGGGTAATAATCCCGGTAACATTTCAACAACCGTAACTTTACTTCCGAGAGATGCATAAACGGTGCTTAATTCCAGTCCAATATATCCGCCGCCAATCACTAATAATTTTTTGGGAACATCATTTATATCTAGCGCTGAGGTTGAATCCATAATACGCGGAGAATCCGTTGGAAAACCGGGAACAGTGGCTGGAATAGAACCGGTTGCAAGAATCGCCTTCTCATAAGTTACTTCTTCAGTTGTTCCATCAACCTTTGCAACCGACAAAGTATTAGAGTTTACAAATGCGGCCTTTCCGTTTATATAGTTTACTTTCCTCTGTTTGCAGAGCTGACCTAATCCGCCGGTGAGTTTATTTACAACACCGTTTTTAAAATCGCGTAGTTTATTTATATCGATCTTCGGTTCTCCGAATTCCACGCCCCATTTTTTAGCATCTTCAGCTTCGTGAATAAGTTTGGCAACATGAAGCAATGCTTTTGAAGGAATACATCCTCTGTAAAGACAGACACCACCGGGATTTTTTTCTAAATCTATTAAAGTTACATTCATACCTAAGTCTGCTGCAAGGAACGCTGCGGCATAACCGCCGGGTCCGCCGCCAATTACTGCCAATTGAGTCTTCATCGATATATAACCTTTCCAAGTATTTAATTAACAATGATTCAAAAATAGTAAAAAGTAAAGAGAGTTTTTTCCTGCTTAGTAAGCGGCAGCTATCAATTTTTATTATAATTAGATAGCAGATAGCCGAGGTAATTCGATTTTAATTGCTGACTTGCGAGAACCTGTTTTAACGGGGGCAATTTAAGAATAACACCAAGAATTGCGGCCATAGCTCTATGGTTCCATAATGCCTGATTATCAAAAATTAAATTCTGAAGTTGCCCTCTTTCAATTGCCATTATCACTGCCCGATGCGCGGAATTTACCGGTGTAATAACTTTGTTATCCCTCGCACGCATTAAAATATACTCTTTACTGCAGACACGGACACAAACTCCGCATCCAAGACAAATTTCTTCATTCAATTTTGCTTTCTTCTTTTTCTTTTTACCCGGATCGTTTGCAGAGACAAGAGTCATAGCTTCAACAGGACATACCTCAACGCATTTCCCGCAGCCGTTGCATTCAGATTCATTTATAACTGGTAGAAAATTCGTTGTATGTATTGGAGATAATGAAGCAAACCTTTTTGCTGCAAGCATGGCTTCGCAGCAGCATCCGCAACAATTGCAGATAAAGCTTACACTGTTCTGAACATTCTCGCCGAATTGAACAAGGTTATTATCATAAGCTAAATGAAGCAGATCCATACCTTCCTTAATATCAACCTTACGTGCAATTTTATGCCTTATCAAAGAATCGGCAACTCCATTAAAAGTCATGCAGATTTCCATTGGTGCATCGCAGGCTTTTCCCAGATGTTCCATTTTATGACGGCAGTAGCAGATCCCGACTCCTATGTGAGTTGCAGTGTTGATTACTTCAGAAGCTCTTTCATAATCCAGCACTTCCAGTTTTGTATTTTCTATGGCTTTCTCATTTACAAAAGTTCTGCCGAGCTGTGTTTCTCCGTTTGTAAACAATTCTCTTATAAAATCCTCTTCAACATTTAGATACTGATAAAACAATTCAGCCAGGACTTTTTGATCTATATCGGTGCGCAATCTCATCATAGAGAATTCGAAGAAGCCGGCCATAGGGGGCGGGAGTGTGTATTGCTTATTCCCTTTTACTTCAGCATCGAGTAAAATTCCCCGAGATGATAGTTCGTCCAGAATTTTTTCTGTTTCCGCCAGCGATTTTTTTGCAAGCTTTGATGCAAGTTTTGAATCGAACGGTTTTATCGGAAGTAAAGAAACAAATTGGGCTTCTTTTTCCGAAAAGAGCATTGTTAAAATTTTGTAAAGAGTTTCAGAAGGAGGAGCTCCTTGAGGGAATAGATTCAAACGATCAGTTAAATTCTGATATGCGGATCGCAGAGTAATATGCGCCATAACTCAAAGACTTTATTGAATGTTTTCGGATTCCGATTTAAATTCTTTTACGTTCGGCGGATTCCATCCTACAACAGAACCGCTTTTAACTACCGAGAAGTATGGAGAGAGTGTAGTACCCGGCAGAGTTCTCACGTTATCCTCTATTTTGATTGGACCCATTCCGGTTCCGGCGCCGAGCAGGCAATTATTTCCAATCTCAATTATTCCATAGCGGAATTTTCCCGAGCCTTCATAGGAGTGAACGGTCAGCCTTGTGAATGCACCCAACAATGAATTACTGCCTATAAAAATTAATTCCGGCCGGAAATGATCGAGCCAGACCATCTGCATTATTTCAGTCCCCTTACCGATATGAATACCCATCCACCTGTAAAACCTGTTCTTAAATTTATTCCCTTTCAGAAAAAATGACAGGGCAACCTGAAAAGTGTGGAGTGTTCTGCGTCCGAACGGAAGGTTCAGTACGCGCCAGTTAATTGAATCCGGTTCTTCAATTGATCCCAATCCTGAAAATGTATAATGCCTTCTAACAGGTGAAAAGAATTTCTCGAGGTTTGTCTTTCCTTCAGAAGTCCGGGGATTCAACTGATTTACATTTGTTCCTTTTCCGCCGGAAGTTTTACTAATAAAGATCTGCCGATTCTTTTTGCGGCCGAGTTTAACTGCACGCTGTATAATTTCAGTGGTTACAATTCGAATAACATCCTCGGGGGACTTGTCTCTGTATTTGTTCAAATCAAACACCTGCGGAAATTCAATTACAAAAAACGAATAATAAAATTGTCAGTCAAGAATTGTTTTTTATAAGATTTAACCTATCGAGGATTCTGGCGGGATATTAAAAAGCGAGACGTTCAATTCTGAACGTCTCTAAAACTACTATCCTTCCAGGCTAAGCAGGAATGGATTTTCGAGAGCGTTGATCACCCATCTTAAAAACCGGATAGCATCGGCACCGTCTATTATTCTGTGATCATAAGAGAGTGATAAAGGCATCATCAGTCTTGGTTTAAATTCCCCTTCAATATAAACAGGCTCGAAAGCAGATTTCGAAACACCGAGTATAGCAACTTCCGGCGAATTAACAATCGGCGTAAAATATGTTCCGCCGATTCCCCCAAGATTAGAAATTGTAAAGCATCCGCCCTGCATCTCTTCGAGCGAGAGTTTTTTATCGCGTGCTTTCCTGCTAATCTCATTCAGCTCGACTGAGATTTGAGTAATATTTTTCTTGTCTACATCACGGATCACCGGCACCAACAAACCTCTGTCTGTATCAACAGCTATTCCGATGTTGAAATATTTCTTGTAAACAATCTCATTCTTTTCCATATCAACGCTGGCGTTGAACTGGGGAAAGACTTTCATTGCCGAGGCAATCACTTTGAGAAGAATTCCTGTTACAGTAAGTTTGCCGCCGGCTTCTTCAACTTTCTTTCCGAATTGTTTGCGGAGTTTTTCAAGCTCAGTAATATCGGCTTTATCGAATTGTGTAACGTGAGGTATAGTTGCCCAGGCATAGCTTAAATGCTCGGCAGTCTTGCGGCGAATATTGCTCATTGGCTGACGGTCAATCTCTCCCCACTTACTGAAATCGGGTAATGTTTCTTTTGTAATTGAAACACCGCTGCCAACTATTCCTCCTTTCTGAATCTGCTGATTCAGATTTTTCGCATACGCTTTAACATCTTCAATCGATATTCTGCCGCCGGGTCCGCTTCCTCTAACTCCGGTAATTTCGACACCGATTTCGCGGGCAAATCTTCTAACGGAAGGCGCCGCAGGGACAACAACTTTAGAAATATCTTTGGGAACAGTGATAATCTGCGGCATATGTGAATGTTCTTTGGCAACAGCCGATTCTTTAATTTCAGTCTTCTTCTCTATCGATGATGAAACGGGTTGTACCGGACTGGCCGGTGTATCTATCCCCGGTTCTGACGCAGATGCCGTTTCAGATCCTTCAATTATTAAAGCCACTGATCCGACGGGTACTTTATCACCCTCTTTAATCTTAACTTCTTTCACAACACCTGCAGATTCCGCAGGAACTTCTACAGTTGCTTTATCAGTTTCAATTTCAAAAACGATTTGATCAGTCTTAATCTTGTCCCCCGGCTTTACAAGTACTTTTACTATCTGGGCTGATGAGATATTTTCTCCGAGAGCCGGAATCTTAAACTCATAAGTTGATAAGTAATTATTAATTGCCGGTTTTGGTTTGTCCGCCGCAATTTTTGTTTCGGCAAGTTCAGATTTTTTGACCGGCGCCGTTTTTTCAGGTTCTGCTTCTACTATTCGGGTTTCAGATTTTTTACCTGGTGCATCACTTTCATCAACCTCAATTGATAATACCGGTTCACCTACATTGGTTTTACTACCTTCTTTTACAAATACCTCTTTAACTATACCGGCTATTTCGGAGGGGACTTCGACAGTTGCCTTGTCCGTTTCAATTTCTACAACCACCTGGTCTATTTCAATTTTGTCGCCCGGTTTAACAGGTATTTTAATAACATCAGCGGAATTTATTCCATCGCCAAGAAACGGCATTCTAAAATCTACTATCATTTTATCCTCAATTAAATTCTTCTTGTTAAATGAAGAATCCTTTCAAAATTATTTTTAAATCTTCATCCCGAAAATTTAAGGATGATAAATTCTACAATTAGCTTTTAGCCGGATTAGGTTTATCCGGATTTATACCCAAATCTTTCTGTGCCTTTTTAACGGTTTCGGTTTTTATTTTACCTTCTTTAGCAAGTGAATGGAGTGACGCATACACAATATGTTTTGTATCCACTTCGAAGAAATCTCTAAGAGATGCGCGGCCTTCGCTTCTTCCGAATCCGAATGTACCGAGAGAATGAAGCGGTCCGGGGAGCCACTTAGCAATAGCATCGCTGGAGAGCTGTACAAAATCCGATGCGGCAACGAATACTCCGCTTTCACCTTTGGTTATTTCTGAAACATAAGGCGTTCTTTGATCTTTATCGGGATTCAGCATATTCCATCTTTCCGTTTCCTGAGCATCCAGATGGAGATTCTTATAACTAGTAACACTCCAGATATCAGCGGCAACACTGTAATCCTTTTCTAACTTTTCAGCTGCTTTTATAACTTCATTAAGAATTGTACCGCTACCGAGAAGATGAACTTTTCCCTTAGCATTTTTCAGTTCACTTTTTTTGAATCGGTACATTCCTTTCAGAATACCTTCCTTTGATCCTTGGGGCATTTCGGGCTGAGCATAGTTTTCGTTCATCACGGTTATATAGTAGAATATATTCTCCTGCTTTTCATACATCCGGTAAATTCCATCGCGGACTATTACAGCAAGTTCATAGGCAAATGCAGGGTCGTAGGCCATTAGATTAGGAAGAGTATAGGAGAGGAGCAGGCTGTTTCCGTCCTGATGCTGAAGTCCCTCGCCGGCAAGAGTAGTTCTTCCGGCAGTAGCACCAAGGAGAAATCCCTTGCATCGCATATCACCCGCGGCCCAGGCAAGATCGCCGAATCTCTGAAATCCGAACATCGAATAATAGATAAAGAATGGAATAGTATTAATTCCATGTGTGGCGTAAGCAGTTCCCGCGGCAATAAACGACGACATGGAGCCGGCCTCTGTAATTCCTTCTTCAAGAATCTGACCGTTCTTTGCTTCCTTATAATAGAGCAGACTGTCTTTATCAACCGGTTCGTAGAGCTGGCCTGCGTGCGAGTAGATACCGATCTGGCGGAAGAGCGCTTCCATTCCGAATGTTCGCGCTTCATCCGGTACTATAGGTACAACAAGATGACCCAGTTCCTTATCGCGCAGCAGTTTCGATAAAATTCTAACAAACACCATCGTAGTTGAAACTTCTCGGCCCTCTGTGCCCTGATAGAATTCCTCGAACAATTCCTCTGACGGCGTCTTAACAGGTGTTGCTTTAACAACCCTCTTAGGGACGTAACCGCCGAGCTGTTTTCTTCTCTCCTTCAAATAAGTAATCTCAGGACTATCCTCCGCAGGACGATAGAAAGGAGCTTTAACAACTTCATCGTCGCTGATCGGAATGCCGAAACGTGTTCTGAATTCTTTCAGTTCATCTTCATTCAACTTCTTCTGCTGATGTGTGATATTCTTTCCTTCACCTGCCTCTCCCAGTCCATAACCTTTAACAGTTTTGGCAAGAATAACTGTCGGTGCGTCTTTATGTTCAACAGCGGCTTTAAATGCGGCATATACTTTTTCGGGATCGTGACCGCCGCGTTTCATTTTCTCAAGTGTTTCATCCGAATATTTCTCAACCAGTTTGGCAACTTCAGGATATTTGCCGAAGAAGTGATCGCGTATAAATTTTCCGCCGCGTACAATATAATTCTGGGATTCGCCGTCAATAATTTCATTCATTCTTTTTATCAGAAGTCCGTTCTTATCTTCATCCAGCAATGGATCCCAATCGCTGCCCCAGATTACTTTAATCACATTCCAACCTGCACCCCGGAAACTGGCTTCAAGTTCCTGAATAATGTTTCCGTTTCCGCGAACAGGGCCATCGAGGCGTTGTAAGTTACAATTGATTACGAAAATCAGGTTATCTAGTTTCTCACGTGCAGCAAGAGATATTGCGCCGAGAGCTTCGGGCTCATCAGTCTCGCCGTCTCCAAGGAATGCCCATACTTTCTGATCGCTTGGCTGTTTCAATCCTCTGTCTTCGAGATACCTGGCGAATCGGGCCTGATAAATTGCCTGGATCGGGCCCAGACCCATCGAAACAGTCGGGAATTCCCAGAACTCCGGCATCAGCCAGGGATGCGGGTAGGAAGATAATCCGCCGCCTGGTTTTAATTCCCTTCTAAAATTCTGCAGCAGCTCTTTAGAAAGTCTTCCTTCCAGGAAAGCGCGGGCATAAAAGCCGGGTGCGGCATGCCCCTGAAAATAAATTATGTCCCCTGGATGATTTCCGTCCTTTCCTCTGAAGAAATGATTAAAGCCGACTTCGTACAAAGTAGCGGCCGATGCATAGGTGGAAATATGTCCGCCTATTCCGGATTCCTCTTTATTAGCGCGGACAACCATAGCCATTGCATTCCAACGTATCAAACTTTTTATACGGCGTTCAATTTCTCTTCCGCCCGGGAACGGGGGCTGATTCTCTTTTGGAATTGTATTTATATAAGGGGTGTTTGCAGTAAACGGGATTTCGACACCGGATTCCTGCGAGTAAACACTTAAGTTGTGCAAAAGCTCTTTTACTTTTTCAGGTCCTCCCGATTGCAGGACATATTCAAGCGATTCAAGCCATTCCCGTAACTCAACTTCATCGAGGACTGACTGACCATTGTTTTTAATATCGTTCATTTATATTTCCTTTGTATTTCATTATCTGCAGAAAAATGGTAGAATTTATTAAATGCGAAAGCAAATTTAACAATTAATAGAACCGATTTCTATTATAGAGTTTTATATGAAGGACAACGATGTCTTTGATGGATTAGTTCAAAAAAAAACGGGATACTAAATATCCTGCTACAGATTGAATTATTTTCAATCGCCGGTATCCACTTCAAGATTCTTTTCGGTTCTATTGAATTTTGTGAATGCCGGCTTAGCAACAGCCGGTTTCATACCGAAAAGTAATCTCAGAATTCTGCTCCGTTTTATCAGTAATTCATAAATCATAAAACTTCCGCCGAATGTAAGAAAGACAAGGAGGATAAACTTCGGCATAATTCCCCAGTTCCATTGAATTATGTAATATCCGAAGAAGATCATAACAGTTTGATGAAGTATATAAAGAGGGTAGACAGATTCATTTGCATAGGTAAGCACACTGCTTGATTTGTTTAACAATATTCTGCCGTAACCTATAAAAGTGAAGAGCCAGTAAGGAATCAGAATCCATTTAAGAATTCTATAGATAAATGCGAATTCCTCTGTGCGGTCGTTGAATATCTCAAATGTCGGACCCCATACAAAAAGTATCAGGAACAGAGATGGAACTAACGCTAATATTAAAGATTGTTTCCGTTTTGCGGTAATAGCTTCTGAAAGGCCATCAATTGCAGAAATAAAGAATCCATATACAAACAACGTAAACGAGATGCTGTGGTTATACCAATCGTCAAAAAAACCATGCGTGGTAGGAAAGCGCCTGGCAAGAGTTATACCAATAAGAAAGAGAGGGATAATAATCAGATAAATAGAATTTGGATGCCGCTTAACAAAGTTGCTTAATCCATTTCTTAATGATTCGGAGCGATTATTTTTAAGGTATAAAAATAATGGTAATGCAATAATCGAATAGAATAAAACATAGAGCACATACCATAGGTGATGCCAGCTTAAACTTCCGCCGAGCGGATAAGGTACAAAATTGAAAACTGTTTTCCAGAAATCCCAATAGCTTGCGAAATGAACTCCGTTAGAAATTCTTTCAAAATAGATTTGCGGCGGGACAATAATGAGCATACCAAAGAGAAGCGGGACGAATAACCGCTTTGTTCTTTCGAGAAGAAAACTTCCACCTGTACGCTTTCCCAGTGAATAGTAAACAACCATCCCTGAAATTAAAAATAGCAGCGGGAGTCGCCATTGACTTAAAAAAGCCATCCATGTTTCGAACCACTCCGCTGTTGTATTGTTTTTAATATGAAAATCCCAGGGGACGAATATCATGCCGACATGATAGAGAATCAGCAGGTAGAAAGCTATTACTCTTAACCAGTCAATATCGTAGCGCCGTTCTTTTATATCCATAGTAATTTATTTTCTTCTGTAATTTTGACGTCAAAAAAATATGATAGTTATATATTCATTTAACGATTTTAAGTAATCTGGAAAAGTATGCCGGAATAAATCACTCTTAAATAAAAGTATCGACCAGGTTCATAAAATGCAATCTGGTTCGCCTGGCAATTACATTATTACATTGAAGAACAGTGATAAGCTTCTGATGAGAAGAAGTTTTTAAGTCGGTTTATTCCCGAATAAATAGATCAATTCAAGAATCCGTTGCCGGTAGCCCACTGTTTAATCAGATTTTTCTGTGTAAAATCGAGTTTAGCTTCCGGATGCGTGTATGTATAAATTGTCATAGGCATTTTATCATTCCTTACTTCCTCCCAGATCTCTTTTTTCAGCTCCTCTTTTTTTCTGCCGGGCAGTTTTTCCCAATCGGAAAAGTTAAGATGTTTTCTACCTTCAGCAACATCGTTTGCTACCAGCCATGAAACCGGAGCGACATAACTGTACCAAGGCCATTCAGTTTGATTCGAATGACAATCGTAACATGATTTTATGAAAAGCTCTTTTATTGCAACCGGAGCTTTGAGATCAGCAGTTACAACAGGATTGGTTCTTTCTACATCTATAAATTGAATTCCGATCAGCGCAATCAGAATCATAACAAAAAACACTTTTAATATTCTACCCATTATTACTCCTCGATTATGGACGTAAAAATTACTTCTATTTAACTTATTTTTTTGACCATCACCTTATCGACGCGTTTACCATCCATATCGATTACTTTGAAAAGGTAATTAAATTTTTCAAAGTTATCTCCTGTAGCGGGAATCCGGTTAAGATAATACATCACAAATCCCCCCAGAGTATTGTATTTATCCTTCTCTTCCAGTTCAATATTTAATTTTTCCTCGAGCTCATCAACCAGGTACGAACCATCAATAAGCATCGACCCGTCCTTCTCATAATAAATTTCCTCCTCACTCTTTTCAAAAAACTCGGGGAGATCGCCGAAAATGTTTTCAACAAGATCGTGCAGCGTTATCATTCCCTTGACATCTCCATATTCATCAATCACAATCGCGGTATAATTTTTTGTCTCTCTGAACTTATCGAGAATCTTAAGCGAACTTGTAAACTCGGTAACAATAACGGGTTGAATCAGAATTGAACGGAGGTTTACATCATCAATAGTAAAATAGTTTTCAAGAAAATCTCTTATACTCATTATACCCAGCAGTTTATCCAGCGAACCGTCGCAAACAGGGTATTTGGAAAATTTATACTTAATAATAAAGTCTCTTATTTTTTCGGGTGAATCGTTCACATTAATCCAGACAATGTCTTTTCTGATAGTCATAATCGATTCCGCATTTCTATCACCGAATCTAAAAATACTTCTGATCATATCGGCTTCCCTGGTTTCAACTGTTCCGTATTTGGATCCCTGTTCCAAAAGAATTTTTAATTCTTCTTCTGTAACGGGAGGCTGAACATTCTGCTTGATACGAAAAAGTTTTAAAAAGAGTTTTGTAGAAATACTGAGAAACCAGATTACAGGCGAAACAATTACCGATAAAACTTTCATAGCAGGAGCAACAGCAACCGCAATAGCTTCTGGATTGTTGAATGCAATTGTTTTAGGAACAAGTTCTCCAACAACAAGTGAAAGGTATGTAATTGCCGATACAACCAGAATAATCGCAATCTCGTCGGCAGCATCTTTAATAAAATCGATCTTCTGCAAGACAGGAGTAATATCCTCCGATATAGCAATACCGCCGTAAGCGCCGGCAACTATCCCGATCAATGTTATTCCGACCTGCACAGTAGAGAGAAACTTCTCCGGTTCTATCATAAGGTTTAAAGCAATCCCGGCACCTTTTTTACCTTTCTTTGCAAAATCCTCAAGTCTCGCTTTTTTGGAGGATACTATTGCGATTTCAGACATTGCAAAAAAACCGTTCAACAGAACCAGGAACAGTATAATTATAGTTTCAATCATCCGGATCAGTTATTAATAAGGTTGTTTAAGTTCTGCAGAAAGTTAATCAAGAATATTAAATTTTGCTCGGGGGATTCAAATCTTCGTGTTATCTCAAGTTTAAGCAGGTCTCTGTTTTGAGTAAATCTGACCTCTTTTGAATAGTTTTTATCTATAAAGTCGAGCATCTGAACAAATTTAGCTTTATAAAATTCTTCGCGTTCACCTTTAGGGAGAATTACAGAAGTTTTGTCTTTCTGAATTACAATCCTCTCAAGTAACGCATAGGATGCATAGTATCTGATAAGAGCAGCTGAAATTAATCTTTCTACCATAACAGGAGGCTTACCGAATCGATCGAACATCTCCTCTTTAATCTCGTCGAGTTCTTCAATCTTAATCATTGAAAACAGCGCAGTATAAAAACTTAGTCTGTCCGACTGATCCGGCATATAATGCTTAGGGATACCGATTTCAAAGAAAGTATCTATAGTAGGTTCGGAGCGTTCGGCTATTCTAGGAAGATCCTTAAATACCTCCTTGAATTCATCCTGTTTCAGTTCATCAACCGCTTCATCAAGTAATTTCATATAGAGCTCAAATCCGATCGAATCAATAAATCCGCTCTGCTCCGTTCCTAATAAATTACCTGCACCGCGGATTTCGAGATCCCTCATTGAAAGGTTGAATCCTTCCCCGAGATCCGTGTACTCTTCAATTGCCTGAAGACGGCGAACCGCCTTCTTGGTTACAGAATTTAGAGACGGAACAAGAAAATATGCATAAGCCTGACGATCACTTCTTCCGACCCGACCCCTTAATTGATGAAGTTCGGCAAGACCGAACCGGTCTGCACGATTTACAATAATCGTATTAACATTGGGAATATCGATACCTGATTCAATGATCTTGGTTGAAATAAGCATATGATACTTCTTGTTTAGAAATTCATAAATCACTTTTTCAAGCTGAGCAGGTTTCATCTGGCCGTGGGCTACACATATATTGATCTCGGGAATATGTTTCTGAATATAGCCAGCAATCTTTTCAATTGATTGAATCCTGTCGTGAACAAAATAAATCTGGCCGTTTCTTTTAACTTCGTTCAGTATCCATTCTCTAACTTTGAAAATATCGAACTTATCCACCCTGGTATAGATCGGCTGACGGTTGGGCGGTGGTGTTGCAATAATCGAAAGATCCCTGGCTCCAAGAAGAGAAAGATTTAAGGTCCGCGGAATCGGAGTAGCCGTTAATGTGAGAGTATCTACATTTGCTCTCAGCGAACGGAGTTTCTCTTTAGCCATCACACCGAAACGGTGTTCTTCATCTATAATAAGAAGGCCGAGATCCTTAAACCGGATATCCTTGGACAATAAGCGGTGAGTTCCGATTACCAGATCAACCTCCCCACTTAAAAGCTTATCTAAGATAATAGATTGTTCGGATTTCGTCTGAAACCTTGAAAGAGCTTCTATCTTAACCGGGTATTGAGAAAGACGGTCTTTAAATGTGTTGTAATGCTGCTCTGCAAGAATTGTAGTTGGAACAAGAAGAGCAACCTGTTTACTGTCGTTAATGGCTTTAAATGCGGCACGCACGGCTATCTCGGTTTTGCCGAAACCTACATCTCCGCAGACTAGCCGGTCCATCGGATTCCCGTTCTCCATATCACGCTTTACATCCTCGGTAACTTTAATCTGATCCGGGGTATCCTCATAAAAGAAAGAAGCTTCAAGTTCGCGCTGCCAGATTGAATCGGGGCTGAAAGCGATTCCTGTTGATGCTTTCCGTTTCGCGTATAATGTAATAAGCTCGCGGGCCGCTTCCTTTATTTTCGACTTTACTTTCTTCTTTGTCGATTTCCATTCTGCACCGCCGAGTACCGAGAGCTTCGGTTCTGCATTTTCTTTTGAGGAGAATTTCTTTACAAGAGAGAGGTAATTAAGATTTACATATACAACTCCCCCTTCGGCGTATAATATTTTTATTGATTCCTGTTCGATCTGACCGATCTTAATTGTTTCCAATCCAGCATACTGTCCTATTCCAAAATTTTCGTGAACAACGAAATCCCCTTTTTTTATTGATGCAAAATCTTTTACCCGGGATTTTTTGATTTTGTAAGCTTTGCTGATTTTCGTCCGGTATGGTTTATTAAATATCTGATAGTCGGTTAATAATAAAAGGGAGCTTCCTTTAGAGATAAAACCCGACTTAACCGGAAGGACAATTATTTTGATAACTCCATTTTCAATAAGCTCTGTAATAGTCTTATTAAATTCAACAAGAAGTTCAAACAGCCTTTTGCTTTGCAGCTCATTCTCAACTGCAATAAATATCTGGAAATGTCTTCCGGAGTATTCTTTAAGTAAACCGGTTAACAATTCGAAATTGGAATTTATCGGCGGAGGTTCTGTAAGGTCGAGATTTATCCTGTCATCACTTTGATTCAAAATATCTTCGATTATCCATCTTGCATTTTTTTTCAAAATATCATCTAATGATGTGGTCCCGTCGGTAATATCCTGCTTATGTTCAACTTCAAAGGTCTTATCGTTCGGCTCTTCATAAAGTTCTTCTAATAGTTCCCGATCTATTTCAAATGGAGTTTTTTCTGGTTTTTGCGAATCACTCGTTGTAAAAAGATTTGCAAGTTCATAATTATCTGCAATTATCAGCGGATTATCGAGATAGTCGAAGATAGTATCACTAAAAATTTCCTCCATGCTTTCAATAGAAGAGGCAAGAGAAACAGAAGGGATCTTATCGAGCGATCTTTGATTTTCAGGGTCAAAATGTCTGATCGATTCGATAAAGTCGCCGTTGTACTCGAGTCTAACAGGCTGCTTTTCACTATACGACCAGAAATCGATAATCGAACCCCGCACAGAAAACGTACCGGGCGAATCGACAAATTTATCGCTGTCGTAATTGATCGAATTAAGATACTCGATTAAATCGTCATAAGAGAGGTTACCACCCAGCTCAATGTTCGTAGTACTTCTATTCAATGAATTCCGGGAAGGGAGACTAAGTGTAAGAATCTCGTATGTGGCTACAAGTATAAAATGCTCTTTCTTTGCAATATCGGTCAGGCGCTCCTGAAGATTCTCGGCATTAAATTCATCTGCCGAGATAAGGAATTCTTCGAGGCCGAGTATTGTTAGTTCAACTTTTACTTCGTTAACCACCTGAACTGTAGGGCATAGCAGTAAAATCTGTTTTTCATTTTTTATCATTCTGCTTATTAACAATTGTCTGGTGCATCCGGCCAGGCGAGAGACGTAAAATAACCCGGAATCAGTTTCTCTTGACTTAATTTTCTTATAAAATTCCCGGAGGGATTCTATCTTATCAAATAATTCGTGCTCAGTTCTATTCATTTCCACGCTGTTTTAAAATATAATTATCCCCTTCCGGAAAACTTCGGGGGGATACTAATTGAGAAAAACCGACGGATAAAATTACTATCTTTAACAATAAACTGCAGAGATTATAATTGTAGGAAGATATACTTGTCTGTTTCAATAAGCTTATTTTTATCTTATTTTTGAAAAAGAATTGACTCGAACCTCAATCAGGAAGCAAAATATGGCACTTCAGAAAGCACGAAAACCAGTAGAATTAAAACCGGAAGATTTAAGGTGGATATGCGACCCGGAAATTTTTGATTTCGATACAACTAAAACGGTAAAACCGATTGAAGGAATAATCGGCCAGGAAAGAGCCCTAAAAGCATTAAGGGTGGGGGTTGAGCTGAAAAGTCCCGGTTACAACATTTTTGTAACAGGATTATCGGGCACCGGAAAATTTACTACTATCAAAATGGTTCTGGAATCGATCAGCCCCAATCACGCCAAACTTTTTGATTACGCATATGTAAATAATTTCAAGGATGAAGACCGTCCCACACTTTTAATTTTTGACGCCGGTAAAGCTATTCACTTTAAAAAAGACCTCAGCCGGGCTATAAGATTCCTGCAGGAAAAAATTCCGCAGGTCCTCTCGACAGATCCTTACTCATCCCGAAAAAAACAAATGCTCGCTGAGTACGGAAAGATTCAGCAGAAGATGATGACGGGGTTTGAAGATAAATTGCGCAAGGACGGTTTTACACTTGGACAAATCAAAGTCGGTGAGCTGACGCGCCCGGAAATATTAATGGTACTGGATAATCAGCCCTATTTCATTCACCAGCTCGATGAGTTGATACGGGGAGAAAAGATATCAAAAGAAAACGCTGAAGCAATTACAACCAAATACGCCGAGTACCAGGAGGAATTGCAGCAGTTGTTCAAAGAAAGTCTTAAGCTTACTCAGGAATTTCAGGAAAAAGTTATACAGCTCGAAACTCAGTATACCTCCGACATAACCTCGGTTGCAATTGAAAACCTGAAGAAAAAATATAAAGATCAGAAAGTACGCGACTATCTCGACCAGGTTCATCTGAATATACTTCAGAACCTCGACGTGTTCAAAGGACAAAAACCGTTTCAGGAGGAAACCTCTGCCGGAATTGTAATAGATTACCTTAAAGAATACGAAGTGAATATAATTCTGGATAATTCGGAGACGAAGGAGCAGCCCGTAATTGTAGAAACATCTCCAACATACAGCAACCTGTTCGGGACAATTGAAAAATATAGTGACGGTCGAGGAGGATGGTACGCGGATTTTACTAAAATTAAATCGGGTTCTCTACTGCGTGCGAACGGCGGTTACCTTGTTATTAATGCTATGGATGCGTTCAGCGAGCCAGGCGTCTGGAAATCACTTAAACGGGTTCTGCTGTTCGGACAGCTTGAGATTCAGGAGCTGGCGAATCTTTATCAGTTCTCCCCGAGCGTTTTGAAACCGGAACCGATAAGCATCGATACAAAAGTTATTATGATCGGAAATAATTATATCTACTCTATACTTTCAGGTTATGAAGACGATTTCAATAAAATTTTCAAGATAAAAGCCGATTTCGATTATGAAATGAAGAAATCGGAAAAGTCTCTAAACGAATATTCGATGGTTATCAAAAAAATAATTGAATCGGAAAAAATGCTTGAATTCGACCGCTCGGCAATTGCAAAACTTGTTGAGTATGGTGCCAGATATGCCGGGGAAAAAAATAAACTTACGACACGGTTTGCTTTCATTGCAGACCTTACCCGCGAGTCAAGTTTCTGGGCCAAGGATAGCGGAGAGAAAAATGTTACCAGTTATCATGTTGACGAAGCCTATAAAGCATGGAAAGAGAGACACGGACTTTATGAATCTAAGTTGTCCGAAATGATTAAGGAGGGAACTATATTAATTGATACCGATGGTGAAAGAGTTGGAACAATTAACGGGCTTGCTGTATACGAAAGCGGATTGTTCGGATTTGGAAAACCTTCCAGAATAACGGCCAGTGTTTCACTCGGCAGCGGAAATATTATAAACGTTGAACGGGAATCCGGATTAAGCGGCAATACACATAACAAAGGAGTATTAATTATATCAGGTTATTTCAGGGAAAATTTCGGGAAGAATATTCCGCTCTCTTTTTCTGCAAGTCTTGTTTTCGAACAGGGATACGGAATGATCGACGGCGACAGCGCCTCAATAACGGAAATATGCGCTCTAATGTCGGCGATATCCAACATTCCTATAAAACAGTCTCTAGCAATAACCGGTTCGGTTAATCAGAAAGGTGAAATCCAGCCGATTGGCGGTGTAAATGAAAAGATAGAAGGCTTTTTTGATGTATGCTCTGCGCGCGGTCTGAACGGAAAGCAGGGAGTTATTATACCTGTTCAGAATGTTAAAGACCTTATGCTGAGAAATGAAATCATTGATTCTGTTAATGCAGGGAAATTTCATATCTACTCGGTAAGCAAAGTGGAAGAAGCGATTGAAGTATTAACAGGCATTAAAGCAGGTACCAGATTAAAGACCGGGAAATATGAACCCGGCACAGTCTTCGGAACGGTGGAAAAGGAATTAAATGCAATGAGAAAAAGATTAAAGCCGGAATCGAAGAAAAATAACCAGGAACAAAAAAACAGTAATACAAAGAATAATATGAAGTCGAAGAAGAAATGAAAAAAAGTACAAAGACTAAAATTTTAGCTACAATCGGCCCGGCAACTTCGACAAGAGAACAGCTCGAATCAATAATTGATTCCGGTGTTGACGGAATAAGATTGAATTTTTCCCATGGGGATCATAAATATTTTGAAGAGGTATTCAATCTGATCAACGATCTTTGCGTCAGAAAATCGATGCCTATTCCTATACTTATTGACCTGCAAGGCCCTAAAATCAGAATAGGCAGGTTAGCTCAAAATGAAATTGAACTGATTGCCGGAAAGAGTATTGAAATTACCAGAGAGGATATTGAAGGAACTTCTGAAAAAATCTCTACCGGTTTTAAGGAATTAATTGATGACTCAGAGTTAGGCAATATAATTTTAATTGATGACGGTCTAATAAAACTTAAAATTACCGGGAAGAAAAAAGATTCCATAGTTTGTGAAGTAATAGAAGGCGGAATTCTCCGTCCAAAAAAAGGCATGAATCTGCCCGGGATGAAATTGTCTGCCGATGCTGTAACTGATACAGATTTTAATAATCTTGAATTCGCTTTAAAGCACCGGGTCGACTATATCGCGCTTTCATTTGTGCGCGATGCATCGGATATTATTAAACTTCGCAAATGGCTCGCCGGACATGGATACAACAAACAGATAATCGCAAAAATCGAAAAACAGGAAGCCGTTGATAAATTCGAAGAAATCCTTTCTGTATCAGACGGCATCATGGTTGCACGCGGAGATCTCGGAGTCGAACTCAGGCCACATGAAGTTCCGATTATTCAAAAGAGAATTATAAAACGTTGCAATGAATCGGGTAAACTGGTTATAACTGCGACTCAAATGCTGGAGTCGATGGTTCACAATCCAGTTCCTACCAGAGCAGAAGCCTCCGATGTTGCCAACGCAGTGTGGGATGGAACCGATGTTGTTATGCTCAGCGCCGAAACTTCCGTGGGAAAGTATCCTGCGCAGACCGTAAAGATTATGAATGAAATTATTTCGAACGCTGAATTATCTTATGACAACGAACCTAAAAGAGATTTTGAAGTTCCGGTTGAAATAGAAGAAAACCTTTTCGATTCTATGAATAAGGGAATTTGTTCCATCAGCAGGCAGATCAACGCAGAAGCTATTGTTGCTTTTACAAGCAAAGGTAATACTCCCGGAAGACTTTCAAAGTTCAGACCGAAAGCAAAAATTATAGCTGTGACCGACAATTTTGAAACAATGAATGTACTAAATCTTAAATGGGGAGTTATCCCACTTTACTGCGAGGATATAAGCAACCGGAATAAAGCTTCTGAGGAAATCAAGCAAAAGCTGATTGCTCTCGACATGGTAGAAAAAGGGAGTGTGGTAATTTATACCGAAGGTGGAAATAAAATCTCCAACGTACGGGAAAACTGGATCCGGTTTGAAGTAATCTGATGCATTGGAAATATTATTGTTAAGCACAAATGCAATCTTTGGAAGAAAAATATTATCCGGCTAAATGGTGGGAACAGGCTCCCAACGGAAAAATTCTCTGCACATTATGCCCACGTTATTGTACTATTGGTGAAGGTCAGGCAGGGTTTTGTTTTATTAGACAGAATATCGGAGGTAGTTTGTATTCGGTCGGGTATGGAAGGCCTACCGGATTTGCAATTGATCCGATCGAAAAGAAGCCGTTGAATCATTTCCTGCCCGGGAGCGAAATCTTAAGCTTCGGAACAGCCGGATGTAATCTGGGCTGTAAATTCTGTCAGAACTGGTCTACAAGCAAAGCACGCATCGACACTAACAATTCTATTTATGCAACACCTGAAGATGTTATTCAGATAGCAAAAAAATATAAAACCCCTTCAATTGCCTATACTTATAACGATCCTGTTATATTTGGCGAATATGTAATAGATGTGTCAAAAATTGCCCGCCAGAATGGGATTAATAATGTAATGGTGACCGCAGGCTATATAGATAAGAATGCGCGCAAAGATGTCTTTAGACATATCGATGCTGCGAATGTTGATCTTAAGGCCTTTACAGAAAAATTCTACCACAACCTTACTTTCTCGCATATTACCGATGTACTTGAAACACTCATCTGGCTGAAAAAGGAAACCGGTATTTGGATTGAGATTACCAACCTGATTATTCCAGATGAAAATGACAGCGATGATGAAATAAGAAAAATGTGCGATTGGATAGTTGAAAATCTTGGTGATGAAGTCCCTCTCCATTTTACGGCATTTCACCCCGACTTTAAGATGATCGACAAACCGGGAACACCTCAATCTACACTCAGCAAAGCTAGGAGTATATCAAAATCTCGGGGTATAAAGTATTGTTACACTGGAAACGTTCATGATATTGATGGCCAAACAACATATTGCCCTTACTGTAATTCAAAATTGATCTCCAGAAACTGGCATTCCGTAATATCAAATAAGTTAAGGGAGGGCCACTGCTATAACTGCGGCTTAATGATAGCTGGGAAGTTTTAATCTTTTTATTATAAATCTTCTGTTATTTTTATTTTTTTCTAAATATATTTAATCACTAATAAGAAAGTGTTTAGCAACTTTTTTATCAGGTAACTTATTAAGAAACTACTTAAAGAGGGGTTAATATGAAAAGGTTACTTTCCTTATTCATTTTCATTTCACTTATTCTCACACTTACATCTACAATATCTACCGCCCAGGGTAAATTTGGAACTGTCGGCAAAACATTTTCAAAAAATGAAGCCAGAATCCTGTTTGGCAAAGTAATGGGCTCAATAAGAGTTGAAAAGACGTTAGTGGAAAAAGCTCTTGCAAGGGCCGACAACTATGTTCTTTTCGCAATAAAAAACAGCAGGGTACATATTCTCGGTGAGAACAAATTTTCACTAACAGATATAAACTTCTCGCTTGGGAAAGAAGAGGTTGCTTACATGTTCAGTACATCTGTTGTAAAAGAGTTTTTAAATAAAACTAAAGGTAAATTCCTCACGTTTGAGCTTAGATATAACCAGCCGGTTAACCAGTTGAACAAAAGCGGGGAAATGTCAACAACCTCAGATAACACGGGTTCTATCATTTTTACCGTCACCGGGGATGAAGAAACTTTAGAAATGTCATTCATTTGTCCACCGATCTGCCCGAATTAATTAGAAAATGAATCTCATCGGTATATCGCAAATATTGTTTTATACAAGTGTTGTAATCTGGTTGATACCAGCATTCAGACAATATCATTCAAAATTATTTGTTTTCTTCTTTATACTTGCTCTAATGGATCCTATATCTATTGCGTATTTATATATTTTGAATAAAGTAATCCCAGTAGAATTCTATTTGTTTGCAAACTATGTCCTGTTGATAAGTTTGATTGATAGAGAAGCACTTAAAAGAAATCTCTTTTTTGTGGTCATATCATTCATAATCATTCTGTTCCTAATAACTTTTGCAAACTTCAGTATCAATCAGAATTTTATTATTCTTATTTCGATTCAATTCTTAATGCTGGCAATTATATTAAAAAGATTTATAGTTAATTACGCTTTTGAAAAGAGTATAAATTTATTTTATCTGTTGCTCTGTTTTTACTTTTTAACAAATATTACAAAATTTTTCAATGTGTTAACCGGTTTTGCCGATGCAACTGCTTTTTTTATTATTACTTCAATCGCGCAAATCATCTTTGGACTCTTCTTTTCAATCTTTAGAGAAGATAACCCCAAGATCATTCTTTAGTCTGGAGAATCCTTTAATATTCGCTCTGGTACTGATTGCGTTAATTCTCGTGGTTACGTATATATATTACCGTTACGTAATTATCCCGATGAGGAAAAAGCATCTTCAGGAGCAGGAGAACTTGAAGCTGCAGCAAGCCGAACTAATGGCATTATTTGCCGAGCTTTCCCCGGATCCGATCTTCCGATTCGATGAAAACGGGAAAATCGTTCTGGCAAATAATTCAGCTCACAACATTTTTCCGCACAAAATTCTCGTAGGCGAACATGTTGAGATTGTGCTCCCCTTCATGAAAAGCTTCGATATACACGACCTTATCAAAAACAATAAATCGGTAAGCTACACTTCTCTTCTCGGCGAGAGTTATTACCAATTCATTATCGCCGGAGTACCGAAGTTTAAAGTCTGCCAGGTTTACGGAAGAGATATTACGGAGCTTAAAAAGACAGAGAAAGATTTGAAAATAGCTCTTGAAAAAGCCGAGGAATCGAAAAAACTGAAAGAGTTTTTCCTTTCACAAATCTCTCATGAGATCCGTTCCCCGCTTAACGTTATTACGGGATACAGCGATTTGCTTATGCAGGAGCTCCACGACAAATCGAGCGAGTATAACGATATACTGAGATCAATTATCAACAACAGTAAAAGGTTATACCGGACTTTCGATTTAATGCTGAACATGTCACAACTTCAGACCGGCAAATACGAGGCCCGGTTTGAAAGGATTAATCTACTTGCTTTAATGAATACAGTTGCCAATGAATTCCGGTCGTTCGCAGAGGAAAAAAATCTTAAGCTTGCTCTTGTCAATAAACTTGAAGAAGATCATACCATAACAGCAGACCATTACTCTGTGGCTCAGATTTTTATCAACCTTGTTGACAATGCAATTAAATATACTCCTCACGGTAAAATTGAAATACAGCTTTATAGAGATCACAATAATATCTGTGTCGATATCTGTGATACAGGAATTGGAATATCTAAAGAGTACCAGGAAAAACTATTTACTCCTTTTTCGCAGGCGGACATGAGCTACACAAGACCATACGAAGGGACAGGACTCGGTCTGGCTCTTGTTAAAATTTTTATCGACCTGAACAGGGCCAAAATAAAAGTTCACAGTGAACCCGGCAAAGGTTCAACGTTTACAGTAATTTTAAGTGGAGATAAAAAATGGGGAATTCAGAAATAGTTAATTCCGGCAATAACGGAGTTAAACCCAAATTACTTATTACTGAAGATGATTTTGAAAACCAGAAATTTCTTGAATTATTTCTCAAAAGATATTTTGAAGTGGATGTATGTGATTCATCCGATACTTTTTACAATTTCCTTAAAATAAAAAATTACGACGTAATCCTTATGGACATTTCAATAAGGGGTAAAAAGAACGGATTGGAGCTTACAACAGAATTAAAAAACAATCCTGAATACTCATCAATTCCGGTTGTATGTTATACGGCTCATGCTTTTAACCGGGATAGAGTAAATGCTTTCAACGCTGGGTGTGATGCCTATTTAAGCAAGCCATCTGATATACGCACATTATTAAATTCTTTATTTGATATGCTTAAAAAGACAAAAAAAGATTTTTCATTCGACCACCCACTTCCGAACCTCACTTTTGCAAACGCCTGATAAAAAAAAGTCCCGATAATTATCGGGACTTTCTTCTTTGAATATATAAATTGAATATCAGGTTCCGGCACTGTAGTCGTTCATATATTTGATCTGTTCATTTGACAGCTTATCAATTTTGTAATTCATGGTTTTAAGCTTGATCTTAGCAATTTCCTGATCCTGGACTTCCGGAATTTCAAGAACCGAAGGTTCAACTTTTACCTTCCGCTTATGAAGGTCAACTAGTCTTAGCTGTGACATAAACTGATTTGCAAATGACATATCCATAACTTCTGAAGGATGTCCTTCGGCAGCAGCAAGATTAACAAGTCTGCCCTTAGCAAGCAGGTATACCCTTCGACCATTCTTAAGAGTATATTCTTCATTATTGGATCGTACTGTTCTCTTCTTTTGGGAAATTCTTTCCAGCTGCGGAATATTTATTTCACAATCGTAATGACCGGTATTGCAGATAATTGCACCGTCTTTCAAAGATTTGAAATGTCTCTCAACAATTATATCTTTAACGCCGGTAGCGGTAATGAAAATGTCGCCCACTTTAGCAGCTTCATCCATCGGCATTACAACGAAACCATCTAGAGTGGCTTTTAGAGCCGCGGTTGGTTTCACTTCTGTTACGATTACATTTGCACCTAAACCAGCAGCACGCATTGCACATCCTTTTCCGCAATGCCCATATCCGGCAACTACAAAATTCTTTCCGGCCAGCAGAACTGATGTAGCACGTAAAATACCATCAATGGAAGATTGCCCCGTTCCGTAAACATTATCGAAATCCCACTTTGTTTCGGCATCGTTAACAGCGACCACAGGATAGAGGAGTTTTTTTGCTGCGGACATGGCCCTAAGTCTTTGAACTCCAGTTGTTGTTTCTTCTGTTCCGCCTATTATGTTTTTTACGAGCTGAGGATATTTATTGTGAACCGTGAAAATCAGGTCCGCTCCATCATCAAGAGTAAGATTCGGTTTCATTTTCAAAGTCTGTTCAATCGACCAGTAAAACTCTTTTACATTTTGTCCATGCCATGCGTAGATTTCAATTCCGTTTTTTGCTAGAGCGGCAGCTATCTCATCCTGTGTTGAGAGAGGATTGCACCCGCTCCAGGCAACTTTTGCACCGACCGCCTGCAAGGTCTCTATCAGAACCGCTGTCTCTTTTGTTACATGAAGGCAACCGGCAATCCTGTAGCCTTTTAAAGGTTGGGTTTTAGAATATTTCTCTCTCAAAGCCATGAGCACGGGCATTCTTGATTCCGCCCATTCAATTTTTTTTCTGCCTTCTTCGGCAAGTTTTAAATTTCTGACTTTATACTTTCCTGATTTGTAATCCATGATTTGTTATTCTCCTTTACTTAACAAACTTTTTAAATACCGGGACAAGATCCAATTTTTCCCATGTAAAATCTTTTTCATTTCTTCCAAAATGACCGTAAGAGGAAGTTTTCTGATAGATCGGTCGGCGTAATTTTAGCCTGTTTATAATTCCTTTGGGCGTAAGATCCACATTTTTCTTAATTAAGCCACCTAATTTCTTATCAGATATAATTCCTGTTCCTTTTGTATCAACATAAACCGACACAGGTTGAGCCACTCCTATTGCATAAGCCAGCTGAACAAGACATTCTTTAGCCAAACCGGCAGCAACAATATTTTTAGCGATATGTCTTGCAGCATAAGTTGCGCTTCTATCAACTTTCGAAGGATCTTTTCCGGAAAAGGCTCCTCCTCCGTGCTGAGCCCAGCCACCGTAAGTATCAACAATTATTTTTCGTCCTGTTAGTCCGCTATCTCCATGAGGCCCGCCGATTTCAAATCTTCCCGTAGGATTAACATAATATTTAGTATTGCTGTCCAGATATTGAACGGGAATAACCTGTTTAATAACATGTTTGATAACATCTTCTTTTATTTTTTTCTGACTCACATTACCGTCATGCTGAGTAGAAATTACAACCGCATCTACTCGGATCGGGTTATGGTTTTCATCATACTCGATAGTAACCTGAGATTTTGCATCGGGACGTAGATACGGCATTAAACTGTTCTTTTTCCTCCTTATTTCCGCCAGTTTCTTAACAAGCTTATGTGAATAGACGATAGGCATCGGCATTAATTCTGGAGTCTGGTCGCAGGCATATCCGAACATTAAACCCTGATCGCCAGCCCCTCCTTTATCAACGCCCATAGCGATATCGGGAGATTGTGAATGAATAGCATTTAGTATTCCGCAACTCGCTGCATCAAATTTATATTCGGCTTTTGTATAACCGATTTTTCGTATAGTCTTTCTTACAACTTCCTGAACATCTATATATGCATCCGTAGTAATTTCTCCCCCAACAACTACAAGCCCGGTAGTTACGAAGGTCTCGCAAGCTACCCGGGCATCAGGATCTTTAGCCAGGATTGCATCAAGAACCCCGTCGGAAATAGCATCACAGATTTTATCCGGATGTCCTTCTGAAACCGATTCAGAAGTAAATAGGTATGACATTAGTTCCTCTCAATTAATTAATAAAATTCTATTTCGGATGAATCGCCGGTATTAAGTTTTTTATAATTACCTTTTATAATCGCATCACTTCCGATAATTGAACTCTCAAGCATTGCTTTTTCAACTACGGCACCGGGACTTATAATCGAATTTACAATAATTGAATCAACGACTTTACAATTAGCTGCAATAGTAGTAAACGGACCGACAACAGAATTACTCACTGTTGCTTTTTCCGAAATAAACACTGGATGTTTTATCACAACATTTTCAGGAATTCTGTTAGTACCGCTTTTAGATAATAAAAATTTGTTTGTAGAAAGCAGTGTCTCTGGTTTACCGCAATCATACCAGCCATCGACCGGAAACGTAACAATATATTCACCTTTGTCGATCATCAATTGAAGCGCATCAGTAAGCTGATATTCATTTTTTGTCTGGATTTTTTTTTGAATCAACTCTTCCAAACATGCTTGTAAGAGTTTTGCATTATTAATGTAATAAAGGCCTACAAGAGCAAGTTTGGAAACCGGTTCTTTCGGTTTCTCAATCAATCGGGCTATTCTTCCATTTGAACAAACGGCTACCCCAAATCTTCCGGGGTCATCAACCTCTTTTACTCCCAGCGCAGTTCTTTTATTCCTAAAGACTTCGTTCAGGCTTACATCAAAAACAGTGTCCCCGAGAATTATAAAAACTTCATCATCATCAAATGTCGGAGTCGAAAGGTAAATAGCGTGTCCCAGGCCCAACATCTCTTTTTGTTCAACGTAATCGGCCTGTAATTCAGGATAATGTTTTCCCACGTAATTTACAATCTTTTCACCCAGGTAACCGATTACAAATGTAGCTTTAGTAATCTTCTCTTCAATAAGCTTATCAATTATATGCCCAAGGATCGGTTTGCTTCCTACATTCAACAATACTTTTGGAAGAGAAAATGTGTGGGGTTTAAGTCTTGTTCCAAATCCTGCTGCCGGTATTACCGCTCTCAATAAATACCTTATTTTTTTTATTTCTGCTGTCAATTTAATTAATAGGGTATCGTTTATCAAATTGGATTATATTTATGGAAACTAAATAGAAGTTGATATGAATATAAAAAACCGAATTACAGAACTGTTGGGGATTCAGTTCCCTATCATTCAGGCTGGAATGGTTTGGGTAAGCGGATGGAAACTGGCAAGTGCGATTTCGAACAGCGGAGGACTCGGCTTGATAGGAGCCGGCTCTATGAAACCGGATTTACTCCGAGAACATATAATTAAATGCAGAGCCGCCACCGCCAAACCGTTTGGAGTGAATATACCTCTTCTTAGAGGCGATGCTGCCGATCTGATAAAAACTTCAATTGATGAGGGTATAAAAATTATTTTTTCTTCTGCCGGACATCCTGGCAAATTCATTGGCCTAATGAAAGAAAATAATGTAAAAGTGGTTCATGTAGTGCCTTCATTGAAATATGCACTCAAAGCTGAAAGTGTGGGTTGCGATGCTGTTGTTGGCGAAGGTGTTGAAGCTGGAGGTCATAACGGAATTGATGAAATTACTACTTTTACTTTGATTCCTCAACTTTCCGATGCACTTAATATCCCTGTAATTGCTGCCGGCGGAATTGCAGACGGACGTGGAATTCTGGCCGCTTTTAGTCTTGGAGCTGAGGGAGTTCAGATTGGGACGCGATTTGCCGCAACAATAGAATCATCCGCTAATGATAATTATAAGAAGAGAATTATACAGGCCGCAGATAATGATACGATACTGGTACTAAAAAAAATCGGTATGGCCAGAATGTTAAAAAATGAATTTACCGAAAGGGTTTATAATGCCGAAATAAACGGTACCTCCGAAGAGGAATTAAAAGCAATTCTTGGGGAAAAAAGAGAAAGACTTGGAATTTTTGAAGGCGACGAGAAGGAAGGTATGCTGGAAGCCGGACAATGTTCAGGATTAATAAAGGATATACCCCGCGTAAATCAATTATTCGAAAGGATTTTGAAGGAGTACCGTGATTCTTTGAATAATCTTATTTCAATTTCTAAAGTGAATGAGTTGTGACCCCGATTTTTGTAAGCGGTATCAGGTTTATATTTTAATTTTTAAAATTACTTGTTAAATTTGCAATAAATATTTGCTTCAGTAAACCGTTCATGAAATGGGTATTCTATTATCATTTTTACACATTTCATCCTTTGGCCCGGTAATTCGATTTAGGAAAAATCCTCTCTTCTATTTTTTCTATTTCTCTATGTTAGTGGACTGCATAAGCTTGTTAATTATGATCTGGTTCCGCATTCACAGCTCCTCATTCGAAATTTACCTGATCGGCAATCTTATTATAGCACTCTCTCTCCCGGAAGTTTCGAAAAAATTTAAGTACGGGCTGTTTCTTTTCATAGCTTTTTATTTTATCATTAATAAGACCACACTTGTTACAATCCTAGCCAATATTCTAATAATTCTTTACATAACGGTATATTTTGTAAACCGGCTTTTAAACGAAATTAGAATCTCAGGAAAAGTTTCGGTATTCATTCTCCTTGTAATCGTATTAAACTTACAATCTCTTGTGACCGTTTTTTTGTTTTACTTTGATATATATCTATTAACAGTTTATTACAACTTGAAAATTACATTGATAATATTTCTAAATGCGTTTATAACCTTTTTGGGACCCAATAAAAAACTTACATTTACTTATGGTTACGACCCATCTATAAGTGCAAAAGCTGCAAGTGAATTAGAAATTCATGTAGAGGAATATGGTAAATATCTTGAGAAAGGACTGACTCACAGGGAGATCCAAGTTTTCCTTTTGATAAAAAAGGGGCTTTCTAACATTGAAATTGCAGAAAAGTTGAATATAGATAAGAAAACTGTTGAAAGTCATCTTCAGCATATGAAGACAAAACTCGGATTCACAGCACTTCAGAGGATGCGGGGATACTTAAAAGAATCTATTGAATAAGAAGAAATTGCTCCTTGTTTGGAATATCTCTATTATAAAAACAAGTTTTGCTTTTAATCATACGATTACCAAGTCGGGAGCTATTTTCTGATTGTAAATTTTTGTGCTCCAGGAATTTAAGTTTCCGAGTTGGTTTAGTAAAAAATAGTAGAAGGGTTTTCGATAACACATGACTTTTAATCTGTTTTGTGGACACCATACGTGAAAATTTTAGCCGCGATTCAATTGATTTTCTTGATAGGTCCCTTAATTCGTTTTAAGGACAGTAAATATTTTTTTTATTTTTTTTCCGTCTTATTAATAGAATCGTTTGCTCTTTTATCTAATCGGCTACTTAATATGCCCGCCCAGTTTTCAATAATCAATTCCATTGGCTATATAGTAATTATTTTTTCGCTTCCGGAATTAACAACAAAATACAAGGTTGGATTTGTTCTGTTTTTAATTTTTTATTTATTGATCGACATTAGTTCATTGTCCTCATTAATTGCAATGATATTCTCAGTTCTATTTATACTAATTTATTTTGCGAATAATATTATTCATGAGATCAGGCTGGATGGGAAGATCAGCCTGTTTTTTATTCCTCTCTTTTCTACTTATTTAGTTTTAATCGTCACAACATTTGCATCGTATACTACATCCATTCCATCAGACAATATATTTTATGCTAGAATTATTTTAATAATTCTAATTAATATTTTATTAACTCTATACGGACCGGATAGAAAAATAAATTTCACTTTCGGCTATAATCCAGAATTAAAGAAAAAATCACTTCATAACATTGATCTAAGTAGAGAAGAATACAATCTTTATCTGGACAGGGGATTCTCCGACAGAGAGATACAAATCTTTCAATTGCTAAGGGCAGGATTTTCAAATAATGAAATTGCAAGAAAATTAGGAATCGGGAAAAAAACTGTTGAAAGTCATCTCCGAAATTTAAGATCAAAATTAAAAATAAAATCACTGACAGAGCTACGGGACACATTGAAAGACCGCGAAAAAATTGCAGACTCATTTTGATAATCCTGTCTAATAATTTGGACACACTTAGAAAAATCAGTGTGTACACTTAGGAAATTCAGTGTGGACTACCGTTGACAAACCTCTCTTAGTATAATACATTTCTCTCAGTTTTTTTAATTGTTTTTTACCTAGTGAAAGCACTTTTGATTTAGAAGAGAGCTTCATCGTATTACAAGAATCCTCTTTTTCAGTATAGATTTTCCTTTCCTCTAATGATAAACAACAAATCTAATTTGTTGTGGTAGGGCAGAAAAGGCTGTTTTGAAAGTAGTTTGTCTTACAACTTTTGCAAACTGATGTAGATCTGATGCTCCTGCATCAGTTGAAGAAAGAGAGGGGGAGACAAAAAACTTTTGAAATGGCCTTTGTTTTTCTCCAGATTTATCTCGCACACATTTCTTTTCAATCTTGTTTTAATTTATAACTACTTAATACCAAAAATGGAATTGCAAAACGAAAGCATTATTGTTTTTGGAGGGTTCTTCAAGATTAACACGGAACTGCGGACGAAGTTCAACAAACGCAAACGGAAAAAATTCAAATCCAAAAATTAAGTGAGAGAGTTGATCGCCTTCTTTTTTAGTATCTCGGTCAAACCGATCGTAACGTACTATCGCTTCAATTCCTACATCTATCAAATATGAAGCTTCGATCATCAATGCACTTGAGATTAAATCCCGGGCCAGATAATCTTCCGCCAGATCAAATTCACCCATCAGCGAAAAATCAGGTGTTGCTAGTCCGGCAAATCCACCATATAAGATTGTATTAAGTTTATTAGTTCCGGACCTAACTTTGGTGGAAGCAAATGAGCCCCCAAAAACAAATCCCATTTTATTTACAGACGAGTTAATTTCAAGTCTGGTTGTTAGAGTTGGATCGGTTGTTAGTGAAGCGTTAAACTTGTTTTTACCTATACTTGCAGTAAAAAATCCCCATGAAGAAATATTTGCTCCTAATTCAATTCCCGTTTCCACATAGAACGGATTATAAATTAATCCCTGAATCGCTCCTATCGAAAAAAGCAGACCATAATCCCCCCCTTTTGTATAAGATGTATGATCATCAATTCTAATTCCGAAATAAGGTGTAAAAGTACCGACCTTGATATAACTCTCGTTAGGGAATATCCGTGCAATACCGTAGGCTTCCCAGATTGAATTTAAAAAATCATATCTGGCAAGCAGATCTATTTTCCTGGATACAGAGGCATTCAAGTATACAGATCCGGTCATCTCCTGAAAATCTGACCTCTTTTTTTCCTGTGAATATATATACTGAGAGCGGAAATCCAAACCAAAGGAGATGTTTTCATTTAATCGGGGAGATAACAAAAAATCTTTATCGATAGGTGATGATCTGCTAACAACATTCTTACCGAAAAAAAATCCGTTCTCATTTCGTATAATTCCACCAGTCGGATTGATATGACAACTAATACACCTATCCTTCTGCTGAAGAGAAAACCTTGGTAGAGAATAGATTCCCGAATAGAATAATATGCTTACAAATATTGAATAGACAAAAACCGATTTCATTATTGATCTCCGCCCGAGTTAAATGTGATTAATTAATTTATTTCATTAATAGCATTCTTGCGGAACGATCGAAGTAACCGGCAGAAAGCCGATAAATATAAATGCCCGAAGCAGCTATATTTCCTGTATTATCTTTACCATCCCATAGTCTCTCATGCCTCCCGGCCGGTAAATCTTCATCTGCAAGTGATCGAACAAGCTGCCCGTTGATATCATATATTCTTAAAGAAACAACCTCATTCTTAGGGATTTCGAAAACAATTCTTGTTGAAGGATTGAAAGGATTAGGATAATTATTATAAAGTTTATATTGATTTGGGATTGTTAGTTCAGTTACAGATGTAGGGTTCGGTTTACTGAGCGGATCTCCTGGATTTGTCACTTTTCCCTGATCCCCGATTGGTCCCCCGGTCCAATTCCCGGAAGGATTCTGAAGTTCCACTCCGTTTGAGAAACCATCACCATCAGAGTCGATATTAGCCAGCGATGGCCCCCATACAACATTCCCCTGAGAATTTAGAAAACCGCTTTCAACGGTTTGACCGAAACTATTTCGCGGTCCGCCACCATTTGGATTGAAATGGCAATTTGAACAAG
Source organism: Melioribacteraceae bacterium (assembly GCA_035362835.1). Classification (NCBI taxonomy): domain Bacteria; kingdom Pseudomonadati; phylum Ignavibacteriota; class Ignavibacteria; order Ignavibacteriales; family Melioribacteraceae; species Melioribacteraceae bacterium. Next base: position 1,610,455 of record DAOSDY010000001.1, on the reverse strand, counting down.
AGTTTATTCCCCCATTTGGAATCTGGCTGACTCTAAAACTTTGTGAAACGAGTATAGATGTGGCAAGTGCGGCTATAATAAAAAACGGCATTATTATTTTTCGTTTCATATAAAACCCATTTTTATAAGTGAACTTGATTTACCTTAAACCGGTTTAACTTAGTAATAATTCGATATAATGTCCAATACTAAAATCTGACTCTGTTTTTAGTATATTTATAACATTAAATAAGAGGAGAAACCGGGAATGGAATATTATCCGATTCTTATAACAATACACATAATATTTGCCGGCGGCTGGCTAATAAACTTTTTAATCGAGCCGGTGATTAAAAAGAATATAAACCTTAGAAAAGGAACCCCTTCAGAAAAGATTCTTGTAAATCTCTACCTGAAATTTTCAAATCTTCTAGGGATAATCGGTGCTACAGGGATTCTGATTACCGGTATTACAATGGTAATACTGAACCCGGGTTTCGGATTTTTTCAGATGACTGCAAATCACTGGCTTTCAACCAAACAAATTCTGATGGTAATTCTTCTTTTGATTATTTTTCTTTTCATAATACCGACGGCAAAAAGATTGCGATCGGATATAAGTGCTGGGCTGGAGGATAAAGAACCGTTAACTGAAGAGTCATATAAATATTTGAAAAAAATTTACCGCCTTAATACAGCAGTTAATATAATAGTTTTATTGAACTTCCTGTTCGCGATAACAAGAAGATTTATGGCATAACTGCCATTTCGGGAAATGAATTTTAATGAAAAGGTTACTTCTACTTGGTTCAACAGGTTCAATCGGCTCAAACACTCTCGAGTTAGTCCGTAAATTCCCTGACGAGTACCGGATAACCGGATTAACCGTCAATCAGAATATTGAAACGCTTGCCGCTCAGATAAAGGAATTTAATCCCAAAAGCGTTGTTGTAGCAGATATCGAAAAAGCAAAATCCCTTAAGAACCTGATTAACAACCACTGTGAAATTCTCTCGGGTGACGAAGGGATTTTAGAGATCACCCGACGCGGAGATTATGACGTAATCGTTTCAGCTATGGTCGGATTTTCCGGATTAGGACCAACTATTGAAGCAATTAAACTTGGAAAAAGAATTGCCCTTGCAAACAAAGAAACTCTTGTGGTTTCCGGAAAACTTATCATTGAGCTTTGCCGCCAGTACAGTTCCGAGTTAATACCCGTGGATTCCGAACACAGTGCAATTTTTCAATGCCTGACCGGAGAAGATGAATCTTCAATTAAAAAGTTAATTCTTACTGCTTCCGGCGGACCGTTTCTACACAAAAGCAAACAGTATCTAGAAAATGTAACCGTGGAAGATGCATTGAAGCATCCCAACTGGAAAATGGGAAGCAAGATTACAATTGATTCTGCAACTATGATGAATAAAGGTCTGGAAGTGATTGAAGCTTTCTGGCTTTTCAATCTCCCGAAAGACCGGATTGAAGTATTAGTTCATCCTCAATCGGTAATCCATTCCATGGTTGAATTCACGGACGGTTCAATAAAAGCGCAATTAAGTACTCCCGATATGAAACTTCCTATTCTATATGCTTTATCATATCCTTCCCGTTTAGTATACGGTGGTGTTTCCACAGATTTTAAAAAAATAAGCGAGTTGACGTTTTTTGACCCTAATTTTAATAAATTTGAATGCCTGAAACTGGCTTATGATGTAATTGAAGAGGGCGGGACCGCACCATGTATTCTTAACGCTGCTAATGAAGTTGCGGTAGAAAAATTCCTTTCCGGTAAAATTAAATTTCTGCAAATACCGGAAATGGTTAAGGATGCTCTAAATAATATTTCTAAAAGTAAGGAATCAGATTTGGAAGTAATAAAAGAGTGTGATTCGCTTACAAGAAATTATCTTAATAAAAAATATAATTAACAGGAAATAAATGGATTATATAATATATTTTATCATTACTGTAGGTATTCTGGTATTCGTTCATGAGTTCGGACATTTTGCTGCGGCAAAAATGTGTAAGATCCGTGTTGATGCATTTGCAATAGGATTCGGAAAAAGGATTTGTGGATATAACAAGATTGACGGTTTCTCATGGGGAGATCTTCCAAAAGATTGGGATGGAAAAGGGAATACAGATTACCGGTTATGCATCTTCCCGTTAGGAGGATATGTAAAAGTTGCAGGTATGGTTGATGAAAGCATGGATACCAAGTTTATGGAATCCGAACCTCAACCGTGGGAATTCCGTTCAAAACCGACTTACCAAAAGCTTTTCGTTATTACGGCCGGTGTCTTGATGAATCTGCTTCTTACAGTTTCAATTTTCTGGGGAATTAATTTTTTCCAGGGAAAACAGGTTTTTAAATCCACAACTATCAGTAAAATTGAAGAAAATAGTTTCGCTTCCAAAGCCGGTTTCAAATCCTATGATAAAATTATTTCCATCGACGGTATTCCGACAAAAGACTGGGATGAAATAATCGACAACCTTCTTGTAAGCAGTAAGGCTAATGTTACAGTCCAGGTTGAACGAGATGGAATTGAGCAGAAATTTGATGTCTCAAGGAATTTAATTACCGAGGGTTCTCAAAACGGATTTTTCCTTTTCCCATATCCCACTCAACCATTCATACAGGATGTAATGAGTGATTCCCCGGCTGAAGATGCGGGCATAAAACCAGGAGATATTTTCATCTCTATTGACGGCAGCGAACTAAAGGATCGTGAACAGGTTGTTCAATTAATTTCATCGAATAAAGAAAAGAATATTGAGATCATCTTTTTACGCGGCGAGGATACATTAAAAGTAATGATCAATCCCGGTATTGAGGGCAAAATAGGAATTGCTGTTACTGATGCGTACACAGGCGAATTTGAATTCAAGACATACGGATTCTTCGGGGCTCTTACCCACAGCATCGATAATATAGGTCAGTATACAATTCTAACATTCGGAATGCTTAAAAACGTTATTACGGGGAAAATTGCCTTCAACCAGGCATTCGGCGGACCCGTAAAAATTGCTCAATACGCGGCACGCTCTGCGGATACGGGAATAAGTTCGTTTCTGTTTTTCCTTGCAATGCTAAGTCTTTCTCTGGCAATAATTAATATTCTCCCTTTCCCTGCTCTGGACGGCGGACATTTTATAATTATTCTCATTGAAGGAATTTTCAGAAGGGAATTACCTCTCAAAGTCAAGATCGCGATTCAGAACGCCGGCTTTGTATTACTACTTGCTTTAATGGCATTTATAATTTACAGCGACATTATAAGCTTATAAAAACAAAGGGCGGTTATACCGCCCTTTTTTAATTCCCCCCGATAAAACAAAAAAAATTAACTGAGTTTGAACACAATCGGAACAACTACTTCCGCCTTCACTTTTTTTCCTTTAAGCTCGCCCGGTATAAATTTGGTAGCTTTAACCGCTTTAACGGCGGCATCTATCAGAAGTTTATTATCCCCTTTTTCTATTTTTACATCTGTTACATCTCCCTGCTCATTGATTTGAGCCCGGACAAATACTTTCCCTTCAATCTTATCCTTTTTAGCGTCTTCTGGATAAACAACATTCTTGACTATTGCCTGCATACCACCTAAGGGTGTCGGCATTTTATCGAGCTCTTTCTTATCCTGAGCTGAAATAATATTCCCTGATATCATAATAAGAGCAAATACGATTATGAAGATGTTTTTTAGAGTTTTCATAACTCCCCCATTTGTTAGTGGTTCATTTAAGTGCAAAAACTATTGGTATAGAAATCTGTGTTTTAACAGGTTTGCCTTTTTGTCTTCCTGGATTGAATTTGGTTTTCATTACTGCGTCAACAGCCGCAGAATCAAGAGCAGGATGAGCTTTTTTAAGTATTTCCGCTTTAACAACATTCCCGTTTTCATCAACATACGCTTTAACAAAGACTTTGCCCTGTATACCGGCTCTTTTGGCAATTTCCGGGTAAGTAATTTTTTTCTGAATTGCCGCCATTCCGCCAACCGGACCCGGAGATTCATCAACCGCAATAAAGAAATCACTTGGAACGATCTGTTGTTTTGATTCATCCTCTTCGCCAACAGAAACGATTCCCCATTTACTAATAAAACTATACTTAACGGGTTTACCATTTTTATAACCAACCGGAAACTTTTCGTTTTCCAGGATCTTTGCATATTCTTCTGTCATCTTTGCTGTATTTAACTTGAATTCAACAGAATCAGGACCAAGTATTACATCGGCGGGAATCTTATTTATTGGGCGGATTTTCTCTGTATTACCATTTTCGTCAATAAAAATCTCATAGTGGAAATAGAATCTGACCGATGAATTTTTATTTTCGGACTTCAATTCATCAGCATAACTATCAAGTTTTATGTGACTCAAAAGTTTATCGTTTGAAAAGCCCGAGTCTAATTCCGCTATATTAAAGTACTCTACTTCATTTTCATTAAGCACTTCTATTCTCTGTTTTTCACAGCTGACGGTGATTATAATTACGAAGATTAACAAGAAACATTTTTTCATATTACACCTCACAGGTTTGCTTTGACTATAACTGCGTTCTGAATCTCGGACTCAACTTCTACATTCGGAAGACTGTTAATGAGTAAATTAATTGTTTTCTGTTGTTCAATAATTTTTTGAGAAGTATGCTGTAGATCATTCCTGTAATTCCGCAATTCGTTTAACATGACGAGAGACGCAATCAAGAGTATAACAGCCAGAGAATACGAAAGAACCGGAAAGAATCTTTTATACCACAGAGTACCTTCCCTGCGGTTCTTAATATAAGAATAGATTCTGCTTTCGAGCCCGATAGGGAATTCTTCAACACTATTCTGTACAACACTCTTCAGTCTATTCATTTCCTTAAAGTATTCTCTGCATTCTTCATTTCCCGAGAGTTCGGAGAAGAGCAGCGCTTCTTTATTTTTATTTAGTTCACCATCGAAGTAGTGACCGACCATCATTTTTATTTCATCGTGCAGCATTTTTACCTCGTTACGATTCTGGATAATCTCTTTATTAATTTCTGTCTTGTTTTGAAGAGCCGGCTTTTCACAAGGTCTTCATCTATTTTCATAACCTCGGCAATTTCTTTGTAGCTCAGACCGCCGTATTCCTTCAGCAGAAAAATCTCCTTTTGTTCAATCGCAATTTTATTCAATTCGTTCATAACAATTTCCGAAAGCTCTTTCTGTTCATATTCATAATCCACATTGTCGCCTGATTCGATATCTATCTCAGTACTATCCTCGGCTCCGAACTGATCGAGATGGACTTTTTTCCTTCGGTAGAAAGTATAAATCTCGTTTCTCGCAGTACTGAAAAGCCAGTACTGGATGCGGTCTGGATTTCTTATCGACTTCAGATTCTCAAATAATTTAATGAACACGTTTTGAATAATATCTTCGCATGTAAACCTATCGTTAACCATTTTAAGCGAGAAGTTGAAGAGTTGACGCTTGTAACGGTTATAAATAAGCGTGAAATCAATAATATTTTCGAGGGGATTACTCAAAACATTATTTCCGCTTTATATAAAAGATGCTTTAGTTGACGAAATGTTGCCTGAAGATAAATTAATTCAAAGAGGTAAGCACAGTATTTTGAATTACCCAGAGTTGTTCATAATTGCCGGGGTCTTTAGATATTGCGGTTAATTCGTAAAATCTGTTATTATGACCGAATAACACAACCCTGACAATTCTACCCGAATCATCCGAATATTGATATGCATGAAATTGTTTTTTGTCCAGTTCAAAACTCTCTTCATTTAAAAAACCTTTAAATGAATTTCCAAGTCTAGCCCTTACAAAAATCCTGTTGTATTCCGACAGCTTGCTTAATCCATTTTCGCGGATTTCATTTACTGTTTTTTCATCCGGATTAATAACTGTAAAATTTAGCGACTGGGATAAATCATTTTTTATCAACCAGAGATCGATACATTTGCATTCATTATCCTCAGCAGTAAACCAGCCATCCGGAATACTGACTGAAATGTTTGTGTTTTTTGAATATGCTTTTCGGGAAGTTAAAGTGTAGTCAAACTCATATAATGATTTGACTGCGGTTGAACATGAATAGAATATGAGAGGAATCAAAACCAGAGCAAATACTATTTTCATAAAAAAATTGGAACGGGTTATTCTCCGCCTCTTAAAAAGTTAGGTTCTTCAAGTGTAAGTATTAGTGATATACGGTGCGAATCCGGAAGCCGGTCAGATTCCGACTGACTGAAGCGTGCGAACGAATAATCGATCTGAAGCTTGGGTAAATAAATTCCGGCACCCAGAGTAAATTGTTTTACATCGTTATAACCGGCACGTACCGCGAATATATTTTTATAATTGTACTCGAATCCGGTGTGAAGATCGAAACTTACCGGCCCCACGTTAAACATCGAAGCATATTTCCTGTTCTCAAATCTCAAGTCGAGATCGAGCGCGGGTAAAATCCGTCCTCCTAAAAATTCGAAACTGTATGCGGCACCAATCTTTGCGGTGGGGGTTATCAATTCATTTCTGCCTGTACTCCACGCAACAAGAGTTGTTGTAACGTCCTGAATATTCGCACCCAGGTAGAGATTATCAAACGGCATATAAAGAGCGCCTACATCAAAGCCGATTCCTGTAGCTCCATACTCTGCGAGATCGCGCCTGATTATTTTAACGTTAGCACCCCAGTAGAATTTCTCCGAATGTCGCTTTGCAAACGAAAGATAAAGAGCCCAGTCCGTATTGCTGAATTCGGTTATCTTCGAATAGTCGAGACGGTCTGTATGGATATCGAGAATCCCGTCGCCGTTTGCATCGTAAAGGGCATTTCGGGTATCGGGAATTCCGTCTATGCTTAAACGGATCAGACTTACGCCAAAACTCATATCCTTGCCGTAAGGAATTGCTACAGCACCGTAATTATAATTAACCAGGCTACCGAAATGCTCTTCGTGCATTAAGGAGAATTGCGGGTAATTAATGCGTGCTAATCCTGCCGGATTCCAGTATCCCGCTGTAACATCACCTACAACCGCAGTATGCGCCGATCCCATAGCAAGGGCACGGCCTCCGACTCCGATTGCTAAAAATTCACCTGCGTACTTTCCGATAACTGTCTGGGATTGAACGATTGAGAGGGCTAAAAAGAAAAAGGAGAAAAGAAGGATTAACCTTTTCATAAAAAATTTCCTTAGTAAATTAGTTATTGTAGAAATAACTATATATTTCTCCTTTCCTGTGTGCAATATTAATTTTTATCCTGTTTTGATGCAAGACTTAAAATCCTGCCAAAATTTTATTGTCGGAACTAATTAGAATACTTAAGTGACTTAGCCGTTTAATAAGGTTCTCCGGTGCAAAATCACTATAGAAATTGAGACAATAATTAAAACGTCTACTTCTTTTCCGCCTGTTTAGCCACAGCATTAATAGCTGCGTTAATCGCCTCCTGATCACCGAGATAATAATGTTTTACCGGTTTCAGGTTCGTGTCGAGTTCATATACCAGCGGAATTCCCGTTGGAATATTCAGTTCAACAATTTCAGATTCGGGAATATTATCCAGATACTTAACAAGGGCGCGGAGACTGTTTCCGTGAGCGGCAATAATAACCTTCTTACCGCTTTTAATTACCGGAGCAATACTCTGATGCCAGTAAGGAAGAAACCGGTCAACGGTTAGTTTAAGACTTTCCGTGAGCGGAATATCGTTCTTATCCAGTTCAGAGTAACGCGGATCTTTACCGGGATATCTTTCATCCTCAATTTCCAGAGCCGGCGGGGGAACGTCGTAACTTCTGCGCCAGATTTTGACTTTTTCGTTACCGTATTTTTCTGCGGTCTCGGCTTTATTCAATCCCTGGAGAGCGCCGTAATGTCTTTCGTTAAGCCGCCAGTTCTTTATAACCGGGATCCACATCAAATCCATCTCATCGAGTGTAATATCGAGTGTCCGTATCGCTCTTTTCAACACAGAAGTAAATGCGACGTCAAACCTGAATCCTTCCGATTTAAGAGTTTTACCTGCCTGGTGAGCTTCGTTAAGTCCCTTTTCGGATAAGTCGACATCGGTCCATCCGGTAAAAAGATTTAATTTGTTCCATTCGCTTTCGCCATGTCTTAATAATACTACCTTATACATTTCTTTTTCACCATAAATTGTTAGAATGACTTTGTAAATATAGGAAATTTAGAACTTCTCTTTATTTCATTTAATTAGACCAAAACTTATCTTTGCGTAGGGTTGAATATGAAAAACAGATTAATCTATAATTTTTTCAGCGATGACGATTTCCTCAGGATTTCCGGTCAGATTAAAAAATCGGAACTTACCACATCAGGCGAGATCCGAATTTCTATAAGGGAAAAACGGTCAATGCTCGAATTTAAAAAAGAGATTCGTCAGCTCGCCGAGAAGGAATTCAAGCGGCTTGGAATGAATAATACGCGGGATAAGACCGGAATACTTTTATTTCTTCTTTTAGGCGAAAGACAATTCTACATTCTTGCGGATGAAGGTATTAACAGTAAAGTCACAGTCGATACATGGGACATGATCAGAGATGAAATCCAGGAACGTTTCCGAAACGGAAAGTTTGCAGGCGGTATTATTCACGGCATCGAACGCGTGGGAAAAATTCTGGCGGATCATTTCCCAATTAAATCCGACGACAGGAACGAACTCTCTAATAAAGTGATTGTGAATTAAATTGAACTCCGCAGTTAACCACCCTGTAATAAGCATGGATGAAATTGTCCGGCCGACACGTGTAGAGGTCGATTTAGTTCAGCTTACCGAAAATTTCCGGTTGATAAAAAAACACACATCCCCATCTAAAGTGATGGCGGTACTGAAAGCCAATGCTTACGGAAACGGACTTGTCCGTGTGGCGCAGCTGATGCAGGAACTCAATGCGGATTACCTCGGAGTTGCAGTTCTTGAGGAAGGAATTCTTCTCCGGCAGTCGGGTATTGAGCTTCCTGTTCTCGTAATGGGCGGTATGCTAGGCAACCAGATCCCGGTTTTCTTAAAATATGATTTAACTATGACCGCTTCATCAATCGAAAAGTTGAATCAGATTGATCAGGCAGCAGAGCAATTAAAAGTGAAAGCAAGGGTTCATCTAAAAATTGATACCGGGATGGAAAGAATTGGCGTACATTATTATAACGCTGAAAAATTTCTGGAAGCTTCCGTTAAATGCAGGAATGTTTTTGTTGAAGGAATCTATTCTCACTTTGCAAGTTCCGAATCTTCCGATCTATCATATGCCAGACTTCAGCTTGAGCGATTCCTGGAAGTTCTTAATTTCTATAAAAAAAATTCAATTGAAATTTCGCTAAGGCACATCTCTAACTCGGGCGGAATTCTTCAGATGCCGGAAGCAAATCTTGATCTGGTGCGGCCGGGAATATTACTCTACGGTGTTTACCCTTCTAGCGATGTGAAAAGAACGATTACCGTAAAACCTACATTATCCTGGAAATCCCACGTTGTATACTTCAAAGCTATTAAACCGGGCCATCCGGTAAGCTACAACTCTACCTACACACCGGATAGACTGATAAGAGCAGTTACAGTTCCTGTTGGATATGGCGACGGATATTTCCGCAGCATGTCCCGCAAAGCTGAAGTACTTGTCCGCGGAAAACGCTATCCGGTTATTGGATCAATTACAATGGATCAGATAGTGGTTAACATTGCAAACGACAGTGCTTTCAATGGCGACGAGGTTATACTAATTGGAAGCGACGGATCGAATTCCATTACCTGTGAGGAACTTGCCGACTGGGCAGGAACAATCCCCTACGAAATTTTAACAAACATCAATACCCGCGTACCAAGGATTTATAAGTAGGAATGTTGGAATTGTTTGTTCCTTTTAGTAAACTTTTTTCTGTCTTCAATTGTTAACAGTAATTATGAAGCGAAGAAAATTTCTTAAAAATATATCCATAGCAACAACCGGAACATTGCTCGCTCCCCTGTTTTTTCAAACAGATACCAAAGCGAAACCACGAATAAAATTAAACTACAAACCGGAGCCGCACACCTGGGAAAACGATACGGTTACACTTTCCTGGATCGGGCATGCTACCGTCCTTATAAACATTCATGGTAAATGGATTTTAACCGATCCGGTATTGTACGATAATGTGGGTTTATATTTTCTTGGCAACACAATCGGTCCAAGGCGAATGACTCCGCCGGCGTTAGAAATTGATGAGTTCCCCAAGCCGGATATCATTCTCCTATCGCATGCGCACATGGATCATATGGATTATCCCACATTAAAACATTTCGCAAATAAATATCCTGATCAGATAGATGTTGTTACTGCTTACCTCACCAAAGATGTAATTGAAGATCTGCCGTGGAAATCTATCTCCGTAATGGACTGGAATGATGAACTAAAACTTCAGGAGATTCGATTCAGAGCTTTGGAAGTAAAACATTTCGGATGGCGATTTCCGTGGGAGAAGGACCGTTCTCGCGGTTATATGAAGGACGGAAGAAGTTTCAATGCCTATGTAATAGATTACGGCGGATCGAAAATTCTCTTCGGCGGCGACACGGCAATGTCAGATAAATTCAATATCGTTAAGGATGAAAAAATCGATATCGCAATTATGCCGATAGGTGCTTACAATCCATGGCGGAGAAGCCACTGCAACCCGGAGGAAGCTCTGAAAATGGCAAATGATATTGATGCAAAATACTTTATTCCGATCCACACTAAGACTTTCAAGCAGGGATCGGAGCCGTTTAACGAACCGATCGAATGGATGAAACGCGCCGCAGAAAATCTCCCGATAGAAATCGGGATCGATGAAATTGGCCAGACTTTCGTTCTCGGTTAACCGCTTTCTTTTTTCAGCTGTTGAAATAGAATCCCGCCGACTATCATTACCAGCCCAATTATCGAAGAGATAAACAGTTTCTCTTTAAGAACTAGAGCAATAAAAAAGAGAGAGATTACAGGGAAAAGATAAACCATAGTGGAGGTTTTAGCTTTGTTATCGCTGAGCGAAAGCGCTTTAAGCCAAAGGAAAAAAGTGATTCCCATTTCGAACAAACCGATATAAACCGATCCCAGAATATATCCTGTTTTAACCGGACCGAACGAGCCGAATAATAAAATGTAAATACCGGTATAAACCGTTCCGAAAAAGAACGATCCGAAAAGTTTTACCGACTCCTCCCTTTTATCGAGCAGATTAAGAATCCAGAAGGAAGCCCAGATAAATGAGCTGCTAAGCGCAAGAAGTACTCCGTATAAATTATGAAAATGGAGATTCAGTAAATTCCCCCGTGTTGCAATTACTACAACCCCCGCAAAGGAAATTAAAAGTCCAATTACTGTTCTTACGGAGAGTTTCTGTTTAAGAAAAAGAGCCGAGAAGATCGAAATGATTAAAGGCCAGGTAAGGTTTATCGGCTGTGCTTCCTGTGCCGGCAGAACCGAATATGCTTCGAACAGAATCAGGTAATAAACAAAAGGATTAATTAAACCGAGCACCGTATTATTTTTAAGATGATGCTTGCTAAAGAACTGCTTCAATTCCTCCGGGGAATTTTTATACGCCAGCGGAAAGAGGACCAGAACACTCGTCAGGGATGAGTAGAATAATAGCTGGGAATTGCTCATGCCCTCAAGTATCAATTTGAATGCGGTTGCAACTGTAGACCAGAATAAAATTGCACCCGAGGCATAGAGGATCGATTTCTTTTTATCAGTCATTGTTTTCAAAAATCTTCTCCGATAAATTAATCTATTCACACCCTAAAAAAGAAATTAAAATTGGGGAAAGTCGATTTAATTTTAGGACTAAATACTTTATTTTACTTCCGGGATTTGACTGTCATTTAAACACGAGAAAGAAACCATAAAATATAATTCCCGGATCAGTATGCTTGTTATAAATTAAACAGATCTGTTCTGTTGGAAGAAAAATCAGAATTTGAGTTAAAAAAAACAGAGGTAGAAAATGTTCAAATCAAAAACTTATATTCAGAGAAGAGCGGAATTAAAGAAGAAAGTCAGGAACGGAATTATCCTTTTTCTCGGCAATAACGAAGCCCCGATGAACTACACCGACAACACTTATCACTTCAGGCAGGACAGTACATTTCTTTATTATTTCGGACTGGACCGCGCGCAGCTTTCGGCGATTATCGATGTGGATGAGAATAAAGAAATTGTCTTCGGCGACGATTTTACGATCGATCATATAGTCTGGATGGGCCCTCAGCCAACAATTAAAGAGGAAGCGGCTAAATGCGGTGTTAAGATAACAAAACCGCTGAGCGAACTTGCAGCAATCTGCGCCGATGCTGTAAGGCGGGGAAGGAAAATTCATTTTGTTCCTCAATACAGGTACGACAATATCTTTACCATTCACAAACTGCTCGGTATTGCGCCCGGAAGAGTAAATGATTACACCTCGATGGTTCTTATTAAAGCAATAGCAGAACAGCGACTCGTTAAATCCGCCGAGGAAATAGCTGAAATAGAAAAAGCTATCGGCATTGCATACGAGATGCATACGGCTGCAATGCGTTTTACAAAACCGGGTATGTATGAAAAAGAAGTTGCCGGTTTTATAGAAGGCCTTGCCTTATCTCTCGGAAGCGGACTTGCATTCCCGCCGATCTTTTCAAGGAATGTTCAGACTCTTCACAATCATTATTACGGCAACAAATTGAAAGATGGTGATCTTGTAGTAAACGATTCCGGTGCAGAAGCCGCTTCTCATTATACAAGCGATATAACCAGGACTTTTCCTGTTAACGGTAAATTCACTCCCGTTCAGAAATTTATCTATGAGATTGTTCTTGCAGCAAATATGACTGCTATTGAAAGCATTAAACCGAAGCAGAATTATAAATCAATACATCTTAAATCAGCGGAAGTAATAACCGAGGGGTTAAAAGCACTCGGTATAATGAAAGGAAATACAAAAGATGCTGTTGAAGCAGGCGCACACGCTCTTTTCTTCCCTCATGGCCTCGGTCATTTAATGGGTCTAGATGTTCATGATATGGAAAATTACGGCGAAAATAATTTCGGTTACGATGAGAAGACTAAAAGAAGCACACAATTCGGTTTAAAATCTCTCCGTTATGCGCGTCCCCTCGTACCTGGAATCGTATTAACAGTTGAACCAGGGATCTATTTTATACCTGAGTTGATCGACAAGTGGGAAGGCGAAAAGAAATTTACCGAGTTTATAAATTACGCTAAAGTAAATCAGTATCGAAAATTCAGCGGTGTAAGAATTGAAGATGATATTGTTGTTACAAAGACCGGATGCCGCGTTCTTGGAAGGCCTATTCCGAAAACTGTTGATGAAGTTGAAGAAGTAGCTTCGGAAAAAGTGTAAGCGCTGTATTCATTACGAAGTGAATTCCCTACCGCGTGGAGGGATTGCCGAAACTTTAATAACAGAGGATCTTTGAATGAGTATTTCCAGAAGCATCCTACTCTGGATGTCGGAAAATAAATTTATGAAAGAGCGGATCCCTAAACTGGGATTTGTCCGTAAAGCCGTTAAAAAATTTATGCCGGGTGAAACAGAAGATGCTGCCCTCGATGCCGCTTCGGAATTTTCAAAACTCGGCATTCCTTCTGTCTTTACAAAGCTTGGTGAAAATATTACCCGGCTTTCAGAGGCAGAGACTGTTCGTGATCATTACCTTCATTTGATCGATAAAATTGCGGAGCGCAAGCTCGACATTGAAATATCAGTTAAACTCACGCAGCTCGGATTCGATCTTTCCGAAGAGGAGACCTACAGCAACTTCATCGCTATTGTCAAGAAGGCCGGGGAAAAACTCGGCAACTCGGTATTTATCGATATGGAGAGCAGTCTTTACACTCAGCGCACAATCGATTTTTATAATAAGTGTAAGAAAGAATTCGGCAACATTGGCATCTGCATTCAGGCATATTTGTACAGAACCGGGAACGATATTCAATGGCTGCTGGGCATCGATCCGGAAATAAGAATAGTAAAAGGTGCTTATAAGGAACCGACAGAAATAGTGTTTAAGAAAAAATCCAACGTTGACGAAAACTTCTTTGTATGCGCAAGTAGATTGATGACTGAAACCGGGAATAAAAAAGTACGCCCCGTATTCGCCACACATGATGAAAAACTGATAAGAAGAATTAATGATGAAGCCGGTCTGATTGGAATAGATAAAAGCAAATACGAATTCCAAATGCTCTATGGTATTAAAACAAATCTACAGAAGAAACTTGCTGAGGAAGGATACAAATTCCGTGTTTTGATTGCCTACGGCGAATCGTGGTTTCCGTGGTATATGAGACGCCTGGCGGAGCGTCCGGCAAACATCTGGTTTGTATTAAAAAATATTTTTTAGAGATCTGAAGGTCAAATGAAAAAACTAAAAGGAATTATGCCCCCTATAACCACTCCGTTTGTAAACGGGGAACTTGCCGCCGATAAACTCCAACTCAATATTAATAAGTGGAATAAAACCGGATTAAGCGGTTATGTGGTTATGGGTTCCAACGGTGAATCGGTTTTTCTCACACGCGAGGAAAAACTTATACTAGTTGAAACCACAAAAAAATTTGCTTCACCCGATAAACTGATAATTGCCGGAACCGGAAGCGACTCAATTAAAGAAACTATTTCGCTGTCGAACGAATCTGCCGATAGAGGTGCAGACTACGCACTTATATTAACCCCCTCTTTCTATAAACCCGAGATGAAACATAATGCCTTCATTAAATATTTTATGTCAGTTGCCGACTCCGTAAAAATACCGGTGATTATTTACAATGTTACAAAGTTTACGGGTGTAGACATAGAGGCTGAGACGGTAGCGAAATTATCGGCACATCCGAATATTTTTGGGATAAAGAACAGTTCTGAAAACGTAAGGCAGAATAATGAATTCGTCTCACAATCTCATAAAGACTTTGCCCTGCTTGTAGGTACCGCCTCAATGCTCTATTCCGGTTTTACCGCAGGTGCGGTTGGCGGAATACTTGCCCTTGCCAACATAGCTCCGGAGGAATGTATCAGAATTCATGAGCTTACGGAAAAAGGTGATTTAAAGGAAGCGCTCGATTTGCAGAACAGAATGATTCCAGTTAACAAAGCTGTTACAGCGAAATACGGTGTGCCCGGCTTAAAATACGCTATGGATTTAACCGGTTATTACGGCGGAGAACCGAGATCCCCTCTTTCACCGTTGAATGATACCGGAAAGGAGGATATAAGACAGATTCTTACTGCAGCCGGATTGATCTGATTTGTAATAAAAATAAAATAAATCGGTGAAAACATGAAAGGATTCAAAGCTGCGTTCTTCTTTTTCCTAATTTCTTTTTCATTCTCATTTGCTCAGTCACATCTGATTAACGCCCCGGTTGAAAGAGAAAAACTACTGATGGATTTTAATTGGAGATTTCATTTCGGAAATTCCGAAGATTATCAGAAAGACTTTAACTACGGATTGGAAGAACCGTTTGCCAAATCGGGTGCCGGCAACAGTGTCCTGAGAACTGATTTTGTGGATACTTCCTGGCGCAAACTTGATCTGCCTCATGACTGGGCTGTGGAGCTGAATTTCGAGAACAGGGTTCACGACGATCAGGTGGTTTCGCACGGTTACAAACCGATCGGGAAAAAATTTCCTGAGACAAGCATCGGCTGGTACAGAAAAACATTCACAATTCCCTCAGGTGAAAAAGGAAAACGATTTACGATTAAATTCGACGGAGTTTTCCGCGATTCTCACGTCTGGTTCAACGGCCATCTGCTCGGCAGAAATTTAAGCGGCTACAGCGAGTTCAGCTACGATATTACTGATTATATTAATTACGATAGAACGAATGCACTGGTCGTAAGAGTGGATGCAACTTTTTATGAAGGATGGTTCTATGAAGGTGCCGGAATCTACCGACACGTGTGGATGATAAAAACCAATCCTCTCCACATTCCCCTTTACGGAACATATGTAAGAACCGAAGTAAAGAAAGGGAACGCCGACATAATTATTGAAACAGATTTGAAAAATCAATTTTCAACCGGTCAGAAATTCACCCTTCATTCACTGATAATGGATGATAAGAATAATATTGTCGGAAAAAATTCAACACGTGTTGATTTAAATCTCTTCGATCAGAATAAGATCAAAGAAAGCATTAGCCTGAAAAATCCCTCCCTCTGGTCAATTGAAACGCCCTCACTTTATAAACTGATTTCAATTATTGAAAAGAACGGGAAAGTAATCGACAGAATCGAAACAAATTTCGGAATACGGACCATTTCTTTCGATAAAGACAAAGGATTTTTTCTTAACGGTAAGCATGTGAAAATAAAAGGTGTTTGCTGCCATCAGGATCACGCAGGAGTAGGTTCGGCACTGCCCGACAGACTACAGTATTACCGGGTTGAGCTGTTAAAAGAGATGGGATGCAACGCCTACCGCGCAAGTCATAATCCGCCGACAAACGAATTACTTGAGGCATGCGATAAACTCGGGATGCTTGTTCTCGACGAGAACAGGTTGATGGGAAGCAGTCCGGAATTCATGCAGCAGTTCGAAACATTAATCCTTCGAGACCGTAATCATCCGTCGATAATCGCATGGTGTTTGGGAAACGAGGAATGGGTTGTTCAGACAACCGAGATCGGAAAAAATATTGCGCTTTCACTGATGCAGACACAGCAGAGACTTGATCCTTCGAGACTCTCCACTTATGCAGCAAATACTCCGAAGTATGAAGGTGTTAACAGCGTTATCGATCTGCGCGGTTTTAATTATATGAACAACTGCAATATCGATAACTACAGAAGCGAACATCCCGAACAGATTCTCTGGGGAACAGAAGAGGCAAGCACCCTTTGTACTCGCGGCGTCTACTCGAATATTCCCGAAGAAGGATTTATGGCGGATTATGATACCAATGCCCCGCCATGGGGATCAACCGCGGAGGTCTTCTGGAAATTTTACGACGAAAGAGAATGGCTGGCCGGCGGATTCGTATGGACAGGTTTCGATTACCGTGGTGAACCTACTCCTTATAAGTGGCCCTGCATCAATTCACATTTCGGAATAATGGATGTCTGCGGATTCCCTAAGAATGTTTATTACTATTATCAATCCTGGTGGAGCGATAAAGATGTCCTTCACATTTTTCCCCACTGGAACTGGAACGGCAGAACCGGAGAAACCATTAATGTATGGTGCTATTCCAACTGCGAAAGCGTTGAACTTTTACTCAACGGCAGAAGTCTCGGCAAAAAAGATGTCCCGAAGAATTCGCATCTCGAATGGAATGTTACTTATGAACCCGGAACTCTCGAAGCAATTGGTATTAAAAACGGTAAAACGATCACAAAAAAAATAATTACTACGGGTGAAACATATACAGTCTTATTGACTCCCGATAGAAAAACAATTAATGCGGACGGAGAGGACATTTCTGTAATTAATATATCAGCGGTTGATAAGGACGGCAACGAAGTACCTACAGCTAATGAATCGCTTATTTTCGAAATAACAGGTAACGGGAAAATTATTGGTGTTGGAAACGGGAATCCGAGCAGTCACGAAGCGGATAAATTCCTCAACGGGAAATATAAAAGGAGTTTATTCAACGGTAAATGTCAGGTTATTGTACAATCTACAAAAAGTGCCGGAGAAATAGTTTTAACAGCCCGTTCGGAAGGATTAAAATCTGCTTCGGTAGTAGTTAATTTTAAGTCAGCGGTATTGCGTCCGGTATTCAATTAAAAAATTTTTATTGATAAGGAATAACTGATGGAACATTCATTTACACCGTTAAACAGAATTTTAATGGGGCCCGGCCCTTCAAACGTCAATCCAAAAGTCCTGAAAGCATTATCGAAACCCGCGCTCGGTCATCTCGATCCGCAGTTCATCGGCTTGATGGATGATATAAAAGGATTGTTAAGATATACATTCCAAACCGGAAACGAAGAAACGTTTGTATTATCCGGTCCGGGATCGCTCGGCATGGAGGCATGCCTGGTAAACCTGATAGAACCGGGTGATAAAGTTATTGTCTGCGTTGGCGGTTACTTCGCTAACAGAATAACACAGATAGTTGAAAAAATCGGCGGACATGTTCGGATAGTTAAGGAAACCTGGGGCCGCGCAATTGATCCTCAGAAACTTGAGGAATCATTGAAACTGAATCCTGATACAAAGGTTGTTGCATTTGTTCATGCCGAAACATCAACCGGCGCTTTATCGGATATAAAAACACTCTCAGAAATTGCACACAGGTATGGAGCCCTTGTTGTTGCTGATACCGTAACTTCGCTTGGAGCAGTTGAAGTTCAGATTGATAAATGGAAGATCGACGCTGCGTATTCATGTTCTCAAAAAGGATTATCGTGCGTTGCCGGAATGTCGCCGGTTACTTTCAGCCCTCAAGCCGTGGAGCGGATTACGAATAGAAAGATACCGGTCCAAAGCTGGTTCAACGACCTGAATCTTCTCTTAGCTTACTGGAACGGGCCGGGTAAAAGAGCATATCACCATACAGCACCGAGCAATCAGTTCTACGGTCTTCATGAAGCTCTTCTTCTTCTTAAAGAGGAAGGGATCGAAAACTCGTGGAGGCGTCATAAAGAAAACAGTGTAAAACTGATTTTGAAATTAAAGGAGCTGGGTCTTGAACCCCTAGTTCCTGATAATGAAAGAATCCCGAATCTTCTAACAATAAAAATTCCTGATGGTATTGATGAAGCCGTTATTAGAACCAACCTTCTAAATAAATTCAATATCGAAATAGGGGCGGGGCTCGGTGAACTGGCAGGGAAGGTATGGCGCATCGGATTAATGGGTTATAATTCAAATGAAAAGATGATCGACCTTTTTATTCATTCCCTCAAAGAGGTACTTCACAAAAAAGGTTAAACAGCCCGAATTAAAAATTTCCTAACATTGTGCAGAATTACCTCGAATAATGCCGGATTTATAAATTTCCTCTTAATAATCCGGCTTCGATTTTTTGGTTTCGCACCGGTTATTTTTCCTAATTTTACCTACCTAAAAAACCGATTTATTGCAAACAGAAAAAAGGATCAGATATGGCAAACGCAATCTTCAATGTACCATTACCACCGAACGAACCAGTAAAAAATTATGCACCGGGATCTCCCGAAAAGGCAGCGCTCAAATCAAAATTGGATGAATTGGCTAATCAGCAGATCGATATTCCGATTATTATCGGCGGAAAGGAAATCAGAACCGGCGATACCGACAATTGTGTAATGCCTCACGACCACAAACATGTGCTCGCCAAATATCATAAGGTTGGAGAGAAAGAAGTTAAAATGGCAATCGACTCGGCAATGGAAGCTCATAAAGCCTGGTCGAGAATGGACTGGCAGGATCGAGTATCAGTATTTCTTAAAGCAGCTGATCTTCTTGCATTAACAGAATGGAGATATATTCTAAATGCCTCTACAATGCTGGGTCAGAGCAAGAATCCATTCCAGGCGGAAATTGATTCGGCGGCAGAGCTTGCCGACTTCTTCCGGTTCAACTCGTATTACGCAATGCAGATATATCAGCAGCAGCCGATCCACTCTCCTTTCGGAATGTGGAACAGATCCGAATACCGTCCGCTCGAAGGATTCATTTTCGCAGTTGCGCCGTTCAACTTTACTTCGATAACAGGCAACCTGCCAACAGCTCCAGCAATAATGGGAAATGTTTCTCTATTGAAACCGGCTTCAAGTTCAGTTTACTCTGCATACTGGATTATGAAATTACTTGAAGCAGCAGGGCTCCCGGCCGGAGTAATTAATTTTGTCCCCGGTTCAGGTTCTAAGGTTGGCAATCCGGTAATGGATTCAGAGTATTTCGGAGGAATTCACTTTACCGGTTCAACTCCTACATTCCAATCGATGTGGAGAACAGCGGCAAACAATCTACCGAAGTATAAATCGTACCCCCGTATTGTTGGGGAAACAGGAGGTAAGGATTTTATCTTCGCTCATTCAAGTGCCGATATTACAGCTCTGGGTGTTGCTCTTATCCGCGGTGCTTTTGAGTATCAGGGACAGAAATGTTCTGCGGCATCACGTGCATATATTCCTAAATCGATCTGGCCCAAACTGAAAGAATATGTTCTCGCCGAGATGAAAACAATTAAGATGGGCGATCCGCGCGACTTCACTAATTTCTTTAACGCTGTTATAGATAAAGGCGCATTCGAAACTATCACCTCCTACATCGATTACGCAAAGAAATCGAACGATGCAAAAATTATTGCCGGCGGAGGATACGACAGCTCGAAAGGATATTTCATTGAGCCGACTATCATTGAAACAACAGATCCTAAATTCAAATCGATGGAAGAGGAAATCTTCGGACCGGTTTTAACACTTTACGTATACGACGATAATAAATATGAAGAGACATTGCAGCTTTGCGATCAAACATCCCCATTCTCCTTAACCGGTGCAATTTTTGCACAGGACAGATATGCAGTTGAAAAAGCCGATAAAGCTCTTACGCATTCAGCAGGTAATTTCTATATCAACGACAAGCCGACAGGCGCGGTTGTTGGTCAGCAGCCGTTTGGTGGTGCAAGAGCAAGCGGAACCAACGATAAAGCCGGCAGTTATCTTAACCTTATCAGATGGGTCTCGGCTCGTACAATAAAAGAAAACTTTATTCCTCCAAAAGATTACCGATATCCTTTCCTGAGCGAGAAATAAATTGATTCGTGTAAAGAGACGGCTGATTAGGCCGTCTCTTTTTTTCACTGATAAAATCATTTCCAATGGAGATCAAAATGAAACGCTTTCTTAATCTATTCATTCTCCTTTTTGTAATTCACTCACTCACATACTCACAGACAGAATCCGAACTTCTCAAACACCTTAAATCATTAAAAGAGCTGTCGGAAATTACTGCTGTTAGAGTTGATACAACTTATAAAGAGGGATACGAAATTCTTATAACCCAGCCGCTCGATCATAAAAATCCCGCGGGCAAAACTTTTACTCAAAGACTTTTCATATCTCATTCAGATTTTTCAAAACCTATGGTTATTGTAACAGAAGGATATTCGGCTAACAGGAATTATAAGTCGGAGCCTGCACGTCTGTTAGACGCCAACCAGATTATTGTTGAACACCGGTACTTCGGAAAGTCGGTTCCGGGAAAAATCGACTGGCAGTATTTAAATATCGAACAGGCGGCTAATGATCACCACAAAATTGTCCAGCTATTTAAAAAACTATACAAGGGGAAATGGATTAATACCGGGGTTAGTAAGGGAGGTCAGACGACTTTGTATCACCGCTATTTCTTTCCTGAAGACGTTGATGCTTCAATCCCTTATGTAGCACCGGTAAACCTCGCACAGGAGGACCCGAGGATTTATATCTTTTTAAATTCCGTTGGCACCGCGGAATGCAGAGAGAAAATTAAAAATTTTCAGCGGGCATTTTTATCCAAACGCGACGAAGTAAGAACGCTGCTGATGAAAGATGCCGAACAAAATCAGATCCGATTTGCCTGGGATTATGATTTCGTCCTGGAGTATATGACACTTGAATACTCTTTTGCTTTCTGGCAGTGGGGACAAACGAAATGCGAAGATATTCCGGGGCCGGATGCCGGCGCCGAAGAACTCTATAATCATATGAAACAGTCCAATCCTCTCTACTTCTTTACCGAACAGGCAATGAGCGACTTCGGACCATTTTACGTGCAGGCGTATAATCAGGTCGGTTATTACGGTTATGACCTTTCACCTTTCAAAGACCTTCTCACCGAAATAAAAGACGGCTCGAATAAAATGCTTGTGCCCGAAGGCGCAGAGATTAATTTTGACTGCAGTGCGTTGCAGAATGTAAATACATGGCTGCAGAAGCATGCAAACAACATTCTATATATATACGGCGGAAATGATACCTGGAGTGCGACGTCGATACAATTGCTGGGGGAAAATAATTCGGTTAAGATGGTTAAAAAAGGGGGCGCTCACGGTACAAACATCGGAAGTTTTGATGGTGAAGAAAAAGAAATGATCTATTCCACACTGGAAAAATGGCTAGGTGTACAGATTAAACGATAAATTCACCGGGGGCCCTTAACAAAGGATCCCCTCCTTCCAATAAAAACAAGCGCCTCAATATTTCTTTCATTATTTTCTAATAGAAATTTTCCTCTCCTCCATCCAAAAACCAAAATGTGGAGGTGAATTATGAAAGTCCTCGGTTCCTACGAAAAAGCCCGAATCTATATCGAAAAACACTATGAAGCATCCGAAGAAGCCCGACGTCACAGGAGAAGATTAAATCCCGGCCCGGTAATTACAATTTCAAGAGAAACCGGAACCGGAGCCGCAAAAGTCTGCGAGAAACTTGTTGAATACTTAAACAGCCATGCGGTAGACGATTATAACGACTGGACATATTTCGACAGAGACTTCATCGAAAAAGTAATGGAGGATCATAACCTTCCTGATCATTTCCGTAAACATCTATTGGAAGAAAAGCCGGCGAAGATCGATTCATGGTTCGGGGAGATGCTCGGGATCTCTCCGTCAAAATTGTTACTGCTTCATAAAACATCGCAAACTATTATAAGGCTTGCAGAATACGGAAACGTTATAATTGTCGGACGCGGAGCCAATGTTATTCTTTCCCACATGAAGCGTGCATTACATATCCGTCTTGTCGCTCCAATCAATTTCAGGATTGAAACAGCAATTGAGATTTACGATGTGGAGCGTAAAGCCGCTGCCGATTTTATTAAGAAGGAGGATGAGGCAAGGAAGAACTATCTGTGGAAATATTTTCATAAAAACATCGAAGACCCGCATCTCTATCATGCAATTATCAATACTAATCTGCTTCACTTCGAAGAAATTGCAGAGATGATTGGTCATTGTGTAACAAAGCGGTTTCCGAATTTTTTTGCTGAATCAAAATCTGAATTGCCCGGAATAGAATAAGACGCTATTTTTTGCAAAGCATTTCCGGGCGGGATTGTTCGAACTCCTTCTCGAAGGACCGGTATTCATTTTTTAAATATTATTTCGGAGCGTTCTATGTCATCAAAAATCAAGTACTCTATCTTCTTTTTCATTCTATTCATCCTATCCCCCAGCCTTAAAGCGCAGGAGCCAAGGATTGATAAAATCGATTCCTACATTTCACAGGCAATGAAGGATTGGAAAATGCCCGGATTCGCGGTTGCAATTGTAAAAAACGACTCTGTGATTTTTGCGAAAGGATACGGTGTAAAAGATATAAGATCGAACGAACCGGTTGATCAGAATACAAATTTTATGATTGCATCCTGTTCCAAAGCATTTACAACTGCTTCAATCGCGCGGCTCGCAGATCAGGGCAAATTAAAATGGGATGATCCTGTAATTAAACATCTTCCCTATTTTCAGATGTATGACCCGTGGGTTACAAAAGAAATGACAATCCGCGATCTTGTAACACACAGAAGCGGTTTGGCTACATTTAGCGGCGACATACTATGGCTCGGATCGACATACAGCAAAGAAGAGGTTATTAAAAGGGCTCAATTTCTTAAACCCACATCAAGTTTCAGATCGCGCTACGGTTATCAGAATATAATGTACAGCGTTGCCGGCGAAGTTATTGAGGCTGTTTCGGATACCAACTGGCATGATTATGTGAAATACAATTTTTTCAATCCTCTCGGAATGAACCGCAGCGTTACATCAATAAAGGAATTGAAAGAAAAAGGAAATAACGCCTGGCCCCACAGGATAAAAGACGGGAATGTTATTGCATACAACGATTATTATTCGATTGAGACAGTAGCGCCGGCCGGAGCGATTAATTCCAGCGTTCACGATATGGCTCAGTGGATAAGATTACAGTTGAATAAAGGCAAGAACGGCGATAAAAGGATTTTCAGCGAACGGCAGTCGTTTGAAATGTGGGCTAATCATATGTTCCTGGGAAATAACAATTACGGACTTGGCTGGTTCAGTGCTTACAGTAACGGCAAGAGAGTTTTGAATCACGGCGGAGGTATGCCCGGAATGATCTCTGACGTAACGATTATACCTGAAGAAAAACTCGGAATGGTAATTCTGAGCAATCTGGAAACAGGAATGGTAAGCGCAATTAAAAATTATATTGTCGATGTAATGCTCGGAGTTGAACCGAAAGATTATAACAAAACCTCTATGGAGGGGTGGAAGAGAAGGACTGACGCATATGAAAGAGAAAATAAACGAAGAGAAGAGATAAGAGTTAAAGATTCTAAGCCGTCACTCGCTCTCGAAAAATACTGCGGCATATACGAAGACAAAATGTACGGCAGGGCTGAAGTGACTCTGAATGACGGGAAATTGTTCATGCAGTTTATCCCTTCACCGGAGTTCCGCGGCGAATTAAAACATTATCAGTTCGATCAGTTTTATATCGACTGGCAGGATGAATTCCTTACCCGGGGATGGATTAAGTTCGATATGAATTTCAACGGTGAAATAAAGGATTTTACAATTGAAGTCCCTAATTCACCCGATTTTATTTTCACAGAATTATTTTTCGAAAAAGTTAAATAAGTATTCTGGTGTTTGGAAAAAGCCGGGTATGCGTCTGATTCTCCGGCTTTTTTTTGTTCCTGTTCTCTCGCAGGTCCGGCACATTTTCTTCCTTCAAGCCGTCAAATTGTTAACAAAAAATGAGTTTAGCGATGAAAAACAAGCTTGAACTAATACTTGCGGTAATTCTCTTTTCATTCCTTTTAAATATTTCTCTTTCTTCTCAGCATAAATTTCAAATAAATCTGAATGACAGAAGCGACGATTTATTCAAAGTGACGCTCATACCCGAAAAGTTATCCGAGAAGAATAAAATTTATCAGTTTGCGGCCACTGCACCTGGTACATATCAGATAATGGATATCGGCAGATATGTAAAAAATTTTAATGCATTCGATGCGGACGGATCGGAAGTTCCTGTTAAGCAGCTCTCCGTTAATCAGTGGGAATTATCAAATCCCGGGAAGGTAAGCAAAATAGAATATTCGATCGCTGAAACATGGGACACGCCGATGGACAAGAATCCTGTTTACCCGATGTGCGGAAGCTCCCTCGAAGAAGATCATGCCCTAATTAACGGCCAGACCGTCTTCGGATATTTCCACGGCATGCAGAAATACCCGATTGAAATTAAATTGGATTATCCTGCGGGATGGGAAGTAGGAACAGCTCTCACTAAAAACGGCAACGGATATTATTTTGCACCTGATTACGATTTCATTGTAGACTCTCCTATTCTGCTCGGCAATCTTTCCAAAGCTTCAACAAAGATCGAAAATACTGTGGTCGACGTTTTCACATATTCAAAAACCGGTCTCGCTAAATCCGGGAGTATTCTACTTTCACTTGAAGACATTCTTTCGGCAACGAAGCAGTTTCTAAACGGACTGCCTGTGGAAAGATATGTCTTTCTATTTCACTTCGAGAATTTCTCTGCGGGCGCCTGGGAACACAATTACAGCTCGATATATGTTTTTAAGGAACAAAACTTAGATGAACAATACATTTCAGAGCTGCGTTCGACTGCAGCGCATGAGTTTTTCCATATTGTAACACCATTGATGATTCACAGCGAACTTGTTGAAAACTTCAACTACGAGAAGCCTGTTATGTCCAGACATCTCTGGTTTTACGAAGGTGTTACAGAGTGGGCATCGGATATTTTACAATTAAGGGATTATCTGACAAGCCTGGAAGACTACCTCCGCCAGGTCCGCCAGAAACTAACTGTCAATGATAATTACGACCAGTCTGTTTCCCTTACAACTTTAGGAGTTCAGTCGACGGAAAGACAGGATCAGTATTTCAACATTTATAACAAGGGTTCTGTAGTGGCAACTCTGCTCGATATCAGGCTTCTTGAATTATCAGGAGGAAAAAAAGGTTTGAGGGAATTAATAATTGAACTGGCAAAGAAATACGGGGCGAGAAAATCTTTCAGCGAATCTGGTTTCTTTAACGAACTGGTCAATATTACTTATCCCGAAATAAAAAATTTCATCAACAGCTATATTGATGGAACGGATCAGCTTCCCGTGAAAGAGTATTTCCACAAACTCGGAATCGATTATACTGAAAACGCCGGTTATGATTCGACAAGAACAGGACTCGGCTTCGGAATCGGATTTAAAGACGGCAAGTTTATTGTAACTAATGTTGAAAAATCCGAGGGTGCGCAATTACAAAGCGGCGATCAGCTTTACAAATTTGAAGGTACCGAATTGACAATGCAGAATGCCCAGCAGATTTTGGCTCCGCTTGCAAAACTGAAAGTCGGCGAGAGTTTTAATATCTCAATTCTGCGTGACGGAGAAGAGAAAGAAGTAACGGTAACCATGCAGCCGAGGAAGATACGTCATCTCTTTAAAGTAATTGAAAATCCGACAAAGGAACAGTTAGCTCTACGTGAGGCATGGATGCAGAATCAAATGAATTATCAAGGGGAAATGGAAAAAAGATAGATATTACCGGACACCAAACGAACCGATTATTTTACTCTTTCTAAAGAAATATATTTGATTTAGATTGAGTGTGAACATAAATCATAATAGGTGCCCTATGCTTCTCCGGAAAAGAATTTCTCTTGCGGCTTTATCATTCTTATCCCTAACACTGATTGCATGCACCTCCGTATACGAAACAGTATTTCCCACATTAACCGACGGAAGATACGACAGCGAATTCCCTTATAAAAATTCATCAAAACAACTCGAGGAAGTAAGCAACTCCATAAAACTTTTAAACTGTATTGCCTTCTACAACAGCTATCTCTTCGATCAGGAGCTTAAATTATCGGCAAAAGATTTGAAACGGATCGATCTGGAGAAATCCGCACGGAATATGATTTTTTTTAACAGGACTGCTTCCGGGACAGCCACCGTAATTTCGGAAGATCACGGAACAATTACACTTATTACCGTAGCTCACATAGTAAACTTTCCGGACACTGTTATATCATACTATACAAATCCTGACGGATCGGTAACACAGAATATTCAGAGTGTGTCAATTAAAACCAGGCAGTCGAATTATATTCCCGACCTGCCGGATGGCGGCGAGCTGGAAATAGTACTAATGGATAAGTTACAGGATATCTGTCTGATGGGTAAAAAATACCAGGCTGCCAAAGGTGCAAGTGTTGAAGTGTTTCAGTATCCGTGGGGTAATTCAAACGAACTTGAATGGGGTTCGTTCGTTTATGTTTTCGGCTATCCGATGAATTTTAAAATGATCTCGAAAGGAATTGTCAGCAGTCCCGGACGGGAAAAGAACTCGTTTCTCATAGACGCCGTATTCAACCGCGGCTCGAGCGGTGGTGTCGTTCTTGCCATTCGCGACGGCGTACCAAACTTTGAATTGGTCGGACTCGTAAAATCAGTGCCTGCGGACTATCAATACACAATTCATCCAATTACAAAGACCCAGGAACTTGAATACAATCCGATGATACCGTATAAAGGTGAAGTTTACGTTCAGAAAGAACAGGTACTCCGTACAGGAATTACAAAAGTAATCGGAATCGAAGCTATCGAAGAATTTCTTTTATCGAACAAAACATTCCTGATCAGTAAAGGATATTACATTAAAAGTCTGTTCGACAGGGATTAAATAGATCCCTTCGTTCTAATTTGTCTCCATTACTTCTTTAACCTCTCCTTTCGCAACCGATACAATAATATCTCCGAAGAGATCTATTTCCGATACAAGAGTATAAACATTCGGGGTAACCCTAATTCCCTTGAACTCAGGATGAACGATGGGAACAACATAAATCCTGTGTTTAGCAAGGAGATAATCTACAAGCTTACCGACATCAACGCCGTCAATATAAAAGTTTACCAGTCCGCACCAGCTGGAAGCATCGTTAATATTAAGTCTGAATTTCACATTGCTGAAATCCTTTACCCTGTTGATCCATCTTGAATGAAGGTATCTGAATCTTTCTGCTTTACGCTCAATTCCGATTGCCTCATTAAACGCGAGAGCTTCGCCTATTGCATTGTGAGTAGCTGCGGGGTGTGTCCCTATTTCCTCAAATTTTCTGATATTCTCATCCATCTCCTTAGGAGCGGCCATCAGCGGCCAGATAGTCTTAATCAAATCTTTTTTAACATATAGCATACCCGTTCCGACTGGAGCGTAAGTCCACTTATGAAGGGATGTGCCGAAAAAGTCGCACTCAAGGTCTTTCAGTTTATACGGAATATGATTGAAGGAATGAGCCGCGTCGCATATAACGGGAATTCCGTACTGGTGTGCCAGCCTGCTTACCTCGAGGATAGGAAGAATCTGCCCGGTTAGAAAACAGATATGGCTTACAAGAATTGCTTTGGTCTTGGAAGTAATCCCCTTTTTAAAAGCATTAACGTAATCTTCTCTATTAATTAAAGGTGTCGGATAAGGAACCTGTACAAGTTTTACTCCCCATCGTCTTTCAAGCTGTGTATAAGTTGTAATCATACGGGGATAATCCTGCGTTGTAGTGAGTACTTCATCCCCTTCTTTAAGATTCATCCCCTGTTGAACAATCTGTAAAGATTCGCTCGCATTTCTTGTGATTGCTATTTCCTCTTTATCGGCACCGAAAGCGATTGCAAGTTTCTCGCGGACAGTTTCTACCTGCGGTTCAACATGACGCCACATAAAGTATGCGGGTGCCTGGTTGGAATAATCTGTATACCGTTTGAAAGCATCGATTACAACTTTCGGTGAAGGAGAAACACCGCCGTTGTTCAGATTGATTAAGGTTCTATCCACGTCGAACGCCGATTGAATCCGGCCCCAGAACGCATCATCGGAGGCAAGCTCCTTCGGAGTAAGGTCGGTTGCATACTTTTCGACAGCTTCCGCAGCTCTGGCAATTGCATCAGTTTTAAGAACCACAAATGCGGCTCCGGTGGTAAGCAAAAACTTATTTAAAAATTCGCGGCGGGACGTCATGGCTTCTCCTTCTTATTTTCTGTTTCAACTTTTGAAATATTTTCCACAAAATCAATTATTATTTAATTGATTTGCTGTGTGAGGGTAATTGTAATCGGTTAGTAATATTCGGCTCAGTTTCTTACTTTCGTTTATTATTTTCCAACATTGATGAATTACAGCATGAAATACTATCTTCTAACAATTTTTATTCTTTCTTTTTCTTTTATCAACAGTCAAAGCAACGACAGAAGCTGGCAGCTATATGATGATACCGAGGTTGCGATTATAAATATAACAATGAATCCGGCTGATTATACATGGATGATGAGCAATCCCAGATCCGATTCACTCCACAGATGTACGGTTCACTTTAAAAATAAATATATCGATGAGACAATTAATGATGTCGGCATTCGAATCCGGGGTAATACTTCGAGAGATGCCCGGAAGAAATCTCTCAAACTCTCATTTAACGATTTTGTAAGCGGAAGAGAGTTTTATGATGTAGATAAAATGAATTTGAACGGTGAACATAACGATCCTTCAATTTCGAGAGCCAAGTTGAGCTGGGATCTGTTTAATCAGGCCGGTGTAATTTCCAGCAGGGCTGCGCACGCAGCCGTTTATATTAATAATTCGTACATGGGCCTTTATATCTCCGTTGAACACGTCGACGACGAATTTCTAAAAAAGAATTTCAAAGATGATTCCGGCAATTTATGGAAATGCCTCTACCCTGCCGACCTCAATTACCGCGGAGGTAATCCCGATTTGTATAAATATTTTGTCGGCGACCGGCAGCCATACGAGCTTACATCCAATGAAGAAGAGAACGATTACACACAGCTGGCACGCTTCATCAATATAATAAACAACACACCGCAGAATGTTTTTCCCGATTCTCTTGAATCGATATTCCGTGTTGAACAGTTCCTGATGTATCAGGCAATGAACCTGATGATCGGAAGCTGGGACGACTACTGGTCGCTAATGAATAACTATTACCTTTATTACGAGCCTTCTGAAAAGAAATTCAACTGGATACCTTACGATTATGACAACACTTTTGGAATCAGTTGGTGGGAAATAAACTGGGCAGTGAGTTTACCTTATAAAATTCCTCAGGTTGATACAACTTCTACGCGACCATTATTCTCAAAAATAATGAACGTGCCAGAGTATAGGAATCTCTACTCGCATTTTATCGATTTCATTTCGAAGAATATAGTAAATCCCGGTAATACAACCGGCCGAATTGATTCGCTGCGTAATCTTACTACCCAGTATGCGGCTGCCGATACGTTCCGGACAAAGGATTACGGATTTACAATGGCAGATTTTACAAATTCGTTCGATGCGATGAACGACCGCCATGTTAAACGCGGTTTAAAAGAATTCATTCAGCTGCGGAGTAATTCAATTACAACCCGTATCAATTTCGTTCCGGCAAATCCATTCATATATAAGATCGATTTTGCACCGGCCAATCCCGGCCCGAACGATTCAATTTATGTTTATGCATCAGGTTTCGATAACGGTTCAATTACAAATATGCGTGTGGAATTTCATCCGGGAATACTAACTGTAGTATACTATTATGATATGACGTTCAAACCACTGCCGGGAAAAAATGTTGCCGACAGCGACAGATGGGTCGGTGTAATTCCCCCTCTGGGCGAGAACGGATTCGGGAGATTTAAAATCGACGTAACCGATAATGAAGGCAATCGTGTTGTATATCCGAGGAGTGAGTTTATGGAAGTCCGGGCTTCCGGTTCCAATTCTAATGGAATTAAGATAAACGAATTTATGGCTGATAACGCGAATACAATAAAAGACGCCGCCGGTGAGAATGATGACTGGGTTGAATTATACAATCCGACATCCGAACCGGTTGTATTGACCGGGATGTATATGACGGACAAAAAGGATAATCCAACCAAGTGGAGGTTCACGACCCCGAATCTGGTAATAAACCCGGGCGAACATCTTCTTATCTGGTGCGATGAAAATCATAACGATAATCAACCCGGAATTCATACAAACTTCAAACTCTCCAAGGGAGGCGAGTTTATCGGAATTGTATCGGGCGACGGATCAACCTGGCTCGATTCCCTCACGTTCGGCAGCCAGACAACGGACATATCATACGGCAGAGCCCCGGACGGCGGATCAGTGTGGGGATTTATGACTCCGACGCCGGGAGCCTCAAACGTAACAACCGGCATGAACGATCAGGTTATTCCATCGGAATTCAGAATAGCCGCATTTCCTAATCCATTCAATCCTTCTACAACAATTCAATTCCGTTTGCCGGTTGGTTCGGACGTTTCAATTACTATTTATGACCTTTTAGGTAGAGAGATCTGGTCTAAAAATGAATTCAATCAACCACCCGGAACATATAATATTGTCTGGAATGCAAAAAGCAACATGAATTTAAGTGTGAGTTCCGGCTTCTACATTTGCCGGGTTAAAACCGGAAGTAATACGGCTACCTTGAAACTTCTTTTATTGAAATAATAAAAGAATTTTTAAGGAAAGGATATTTACATTTTTTTATATTGCGTACAGGAGGAGTAATGAACCGCCCCGAAAAAAACGAATATGCCGAATACTACCATAAATATGTAAACGGTGTACCTGAAGGCGATATAAGAGACGTTCTTGAAGATCAGTTGAATTCCACAATTACATTCCTTTCCAGCATTGACGAAGAAAAATCCAAACTGAGATATGCGCCGGGCAAATGGAGTCTGCGGGAGGTTCTGGGTCACATAATAGATTCGGAACGGGTATTCGCTTATAGGGCTCTCCGCTTTTCACGAGGCGACGAAAAATCCTTGCAGGGATTTGACGAGAACCTCTATATAGACAATTCCAATTACGATACTACAAATCTCTCCCGTCTGATTGAAGAATTCTCTCTGATCCGTCAATCAACAGTTGCACTGTTCAGAAACTTACGGGATGAACAATGGCTCAAAAAAGGAAACGCATCGGGTTATAATGTTACAGTAAGAGGCCTGGCATATATAATTGCAGGGCATACGGAACACCACCTCAACGTCATCAAAGAGAGATATTTATAGATGGCACTCCTATTAATTGCATACCCTACCATAGACAGAAAAGATTTTAACTGGATCCAATCGATCCGCAAAGATCACGATAAGCGTTTTTACAAAGTTGTTGATCCCCACTTCACACTTGTCTTTCCGGTAGAAAATATAAAGTACGAGGTTTTTCTCGAACACGTCAGAAAAGTTGTGAATAAATTCGGTACGTTTTTCTTTGTCCTCCGTTGCGCGCAGATTGTAAAAGATTCGTTCAGCGATTTTACCGATCTCTTTTTAATTCCCGAAGAGGGTTACAGGCTGTTTGTAAAACTCCATGACGAACTTTATACCGGTCCGCTTGAAAAGGAATTGCGCCTGGATATTCCTTACATACCGCATTTAGGAATCGCAAATGATCTCGATCCGTTAAAATGTAAACATCTTGCAGACAAAATAAACAGGAAAAACCTAGAGATTGTTGGCGCAATAAATAAAGTTGATATCGTTTCATATGAGAACAACAGTGTCGGGAGTATGTCGTCAATTGTTTTGCAGTAAACTATTTTGGTTAAGATCAAAACCATTTTTTTCCAGAAACGACTAATGATTTAACCGTACAGAATATTGATGCGGTTAAGGAATTCAAAAACAAATTCAGTTTAGAATTTATGTATAAGCTGAAAAAAATATTCAGGTTTGCGGATCCGGAAGCAATTCTCTGGACAGCAGCACTGGTGTATCTCTTTTTTATTAATCCATACGAAGTGCATGAATTCACATTCTGCCCTTTTCATAATATCGGTATCGAAAATTGTCCCGGATGCGGACTCGGCCGTTCGATCTCATTTTTTTATCATGGCGACCTGGATCATTCATTACAAACTCATCCGTTAGGAATAGCTGCATTTTTTCTTATTTCCGCCAGAATAATTCAACTGACACGCAAAATGATAAATAACTATCAACAATCAAAAGAGGCTCAATATGGCAAACGTATACGAACTAATGCCTGAAATAATGGGTGAAGAACAGATGTATATTTCGAGCATCATCAAAACGATGGATGATCAGAAAGCCCAGCAGTTTGCAAACATCTACAGGTCACGCAGGAAAGACCCGCAGATTATTCTACTAGTTACTCTGGTCGGCTTTCTGGGTATTGCGGGAATTCAAAGATTTCTGACGGATCAGATAGGACTTGGAATTCTTTACCTGTTAACGGGCGGAATATGTATGATCGGTACTATTATAGACCTGGTGAATTATAAAAAGATTGCATTTGAGTATAACCAGAAACAGGCAGCACAGATTGCAATGATGATCAAATAGAGAACTAAAAATCTATTAGTCATTAATCATATTAAATATTTCAGGAGTTTTTAATGGCAGAGCGTGTAACCGGAACCGTAAAATGGTTTAATGCGGCAAAGGGATTCGGATTTATTGAAAGATCTGAAGGCGGCGATCTATTCGTTCATTTCTCTTCGATTAAATCGGAAGGATTTAAGAGCCTCGAGAAAGGTCAGAAAGTTGAATTCACAGTTGGTGAAGGTCCTAAAGGACCGCAGGCACAGGATGTTATAATTGTAAAACAATAGAGGTTGTTTGAATATTTAAAATCCCGCATATCGCGGGATTTTAAAATGATTAAGTCAGAAATCTTTCTCATTATGAAATTATTTTCTCCAGTTCGGAATTAATAGTCTCCCATGCATTTTTAACATGCCTCTCCTCCATTCTGAGGCCGGAGATTACCATTCTAATGGTAAATTTTCCGTTCAGCCTGGTATTAACAATAAACACTTTTCCCGTACTGTTAACTTTTTCGAGCAGTCTCTCGTTTAATTTATTTAATTCATTTTCTTCCCTAATATTTTCCGGTTTCGCGCGGAAACAGACGGTGCCGAAATAAACCGGAGCTAATTTTTCAAAGTTAGGATTTTCATCAACCCACCCGGCAAATAATTGCGTTAGCCGTAAATGTTCTCTCAATCTTTCTCTTAAACCCTCAATACCGAAATAACGAAGCACAAACCAGAATTTCAAAGAACGGAATCTTCTGCCGAGCTGAATTCCGTAATCCATATAGTTAATAACCGATTCTTCGGAGGTCTTTAGGTAGTCGGGAACAAGACTGAATGCATTTCTTAATACTTCGGGTTTCGATGTGAAAAGAACACTAAAATCAACCGGAACGAAAAGCCACTTATGCGGATTGATTACGATCGAGTCGGCACGATCCATTCCTTTAAAATACATTTTCATTTCCGGAAGCATTGCGGTTACCCCGGCATAAGCGCTATCTACATGGAGCCAGATCTTCTCGCGGATACAGATATCAGCGATTGAATCAACCGGGTCAACGGCAGTTGAAGAAGTAGTACCTATTGTAGCGACTACACAGAACGGCAAGCATCCTTTAGACCTGTCCTCTGAAATTGCTTCCGCGAGCTTTTCCGGAATCATAGCAAAGTTTTTATCGTTAGGAATCTTCCTAACACCCTCCATTCCAATCCCTAAAGTGAGGGCTCCCTTTTCAATTGATGAATGTGTATGCTCTGTACAATAGAGAATAAATTTTGGAAGTCCGGACAATCCCTTTTTCCTTACATCAAGGCCCGTGTACTCCCTTGCTGCCGCGATTGCATGCATCGTACTTACAGAAGCGGTGTCGTAAACAATCCCTAAATAATTTGCGGGAAGCCCGATCATTTCTCTGAACCAGTTTAGTACTGTCTCTTCAAGCTCCGTACCCGACGGATTCGATTTCCATACCATTCCGTTTGAATTGAATGCCGCAGAAAGCAATTCGCCTAATATTCCCGGCCCGCTTGATGTAGAATTGAAATATGCCATAAAGTTCGGATGATTCCAGTGTGTTACTCCGGGCATAATTATTTTGTTCAAATCATTAATCATATCATCAAATGTTTCCCGGTCGGTAGGGGCTGTTTTTGGTAATTGAGATTTTACTTCACCCGGTTTTATTTGTGCAAGCACAGGATATTTTTCGATGTTATCAAGATAATCTGCAACCCAATCGATTAATTGGTAACCATACTTTTTAAACTCATCTGAAGGCATATCCAATGTATTCTTGCTCATGATCTTGCTCTCTAAATTTTAATTTGACTTAACCATTCACAAATAATTTTTGTCAGCCTTATTCTGCTGTCAGAAAACGAATGACCGGTTTCTAAAATATGTTCTTCGAAATTTCCTGCACCTGCCATTTTCAATGCACCAACCAATGGTTTATGATGAATATCGATCGGTGCTATTGTATCATGTTTTGCTGCAATTATGAGCCAATTTTTGTTTTTCAAAGTATCAATATGATTAAGCAGATTCCATTCTTTTTTATTCGTGATCATTTCATTTAAAAGTGTAACTGCGGAGTTGCATTTAACAAATTCCATAGCCGGCTCCATTGTATCCGAACTAAATTGGATCAACTCATTATTCCCTTCAATAAATTCTCCGAAAAGTCCGGAATTAAATCCGGCAATGGAAGCAATGTTTTTTATATCATCGTGTTTGATTGAATTAAACACGGCGCCAAAACCGCCCATACTGTGCCCGATCAAAATGATTTTATTTGTATCAACATTATATTTTTCTCCGGCTGTTTTACTCTGGAGGAATTGAACTGCCGTTTCAACATCCTCAACCAGGTGAGTCCATAGATACTCACCTTCGCTCCCCCAGCATCCGCGGTAGTGAAACACCATTACGTTATAACCCATTCTTCTTGCTGCGTGTGCGATGTCAAAGTTTACTTCGTTACCGGGGAAACCGTGAAGAAGAAGAATTGTCGGATGAGGCCCTTCGCCGGAAGCGAAGAAAAATGTTCCGAATAATTTGCACCCTTTGCTTGTAAATGAAACCGGCTGCATAGAAGCGGGATTCTTCGGATCATTAGGTGCGTCTTGTGATACCGGATCGAAATTCATAATAATCCATTTTTAGATTAACCTGCTGAAAAATAAGAATATTCTGTTTAAGAGTTAGCCCCGACCTAATTTTCTATTCCCCGCATCATTTCTTATCTTTGCTCATTATTTATAAACAAAACTGTGATATATGCGATTTACTAAGAATTTTCTCCCGACCCTTAAGGAAGTTCCTTCGGATGCGGTAATTCCGAGTCATGTTCTAATGATCCGCGCGGGTATGGTTAGAATGCTTTCAGCAGGAATCTATTCATTTCTGCCACTCGGCTATAGGGTAGTAAGAAAAATCTCCGACATTATACGCGAAGAGATGGATGCAATAGGCGGACAGGAATTCCACTTCCCCGGACTGAATCCTAAAGAGATATGGGATGCAACAGGGAGAGTTGAAGCATTCGGCGATATTTTATTTCATGTAAAGAACCGCGATTATGTTTTAGCTCCTACTCACGAAGAGATCGTCGCATTTCATGCGAAGGGAGCTGTTACCTCTTACAAAGATCTTCCGCAGATCTGGTACCAGATACAGACAAAATTTAGAAATGAACCGAGACCGAGAAGCGGCGTTATACGCGGACGGCAATTTTTAATGAAGGATGCCTACACACTCGATAAAGATTTTGAAGGACTGGACGCAGGCTACGCAAAACACGATATGGCATACAGAAAAATATTCGACCGGTGCGGACTTAAATATTTTGTTGTAGGAGCTTCATCCGGCGCCATGGGAGGAAGCAAATCCGAAGAGTTCATGGTTAAAAGCGATGCGGGTGAGGACCTTATTGCGCATTGCAGTAAGTGCGGTTATGCTGCAAACGCGGAAGTTGCTCAATCGGTAACTAAACAGGCGCCCCGTCATCAGGATAGCAAACCGTATTATGAAATATCAACACCGGGTGTAAAATCGATCGATGAATTATGCGAGTTCCTCAAAATAGACGAACATGAAACCGCAAAATCCCGCGTTTACATTCACGACGGCAAACCGGTTCTTGTACTTATGCTCGGCAATGATGAAGTGAACGAGACAAAACTCGGCTCCCTGCTCGGAGGAAATGTCCGCCCGGCTCATCCTGAAGAATTGAAGGATATTTCAGGTGCGGACGCCGGTTCGATCGGTCCGATCGGATTCACAAGCAGGATAATAGCCGATAACCTTCTTAAAGACGCTAACAACCTCTACAGCGGCGCCAATAAAAACGATTATCACATCGGCGGCATCGATCTTAAACGCGATGTTAAGAACATAGAGTATGCAGATCTTCGAATCGTTGAAAACGGCGAATCATGTATACGGTGCGGTTCAACTCTCGAAGTCTTTAAAGCGATTGAACTCGGGCATATTTTCAAACTCGGCACAAAATATTCCGAAGCGCTCGGTGTTAACTTTCTTGATGAGAACGGGAAGGAACACCCTATTGTGATGGGAAGCTACGGAATTGGTGTTGAAAGAATTTTTGCGTGCTACATTGAACAGAACTACGACGATAAAGGAATTATCTGGAGAAAACCTCTGGCTCCTTATGATGTCCATCTCATAGGATTGAATATGAAAAATGCAACAGTATCAGATACTTCTAACAAGCTGTACGAAGAGATAAGTAAGGAAGGATTTGAGGTACTGTTCGATGACCGCAGCGATGTAAGTGCAGGTGTTAAATTCAACGACGCAGATCTTCTCGGTATGCCGGTTCAGATAATTGTAGGCGAGAAAAATCTGAAAGACGGAAAGATAGAACTGAAACTGCGCGCAACTAACGAGAAACAGATTGTTGAATTATCCGCACTGATCAGCAAGCTGAAAGAATTAATTTAAGCAAAGAGTAGAGTCCGCATTTTTTATCTGCCGGGCTCTGCTTTACTTTGCATTCCCGGAAGTCGGCAATTAATTTTAACAAATCAATTATGACTTCAAAACTCTTCATAGTGTCCACACCTATCGGCAATTACGGCGACATTACATTCCGCGCAATAGAAACCTTAAAAGATGCCGATTTTATTATTTGTGAAGAATACAAAGAAGCGAAAAGAATTCTATCCCGTTTCAACATAGAGAAAGAACTGATCTCCTTAAATGAGCACAATGAGAATGAAGCGAGCACAGAGATCTTCCGGATAATCCGTGAAGGGAAATCCGCAGCTCTTATATCCGATTGCGGAACGCCTCTTTTTTCCGATCCGGGGACTCAACTTGTTCAGCTCTGTATTGATGCCGGAATTGAAGTGATTCCTATTCCGGGTGCAAGCTCTATTATGGCAGCGCTTGCAGGATCCGGATTCTCTCTTAAGCGGTTTTATTATGCCGGTTGGCTCTCTCCTAAAACAGAGATCAGAAAAAAAGAATTACTGCGGCTTAAAGGAATTAAAGAATTGATAGTTGTTATGGAAACTCCTTACCGTTTAAAGACACTTATTTCGGATGTTGAAAAATCTTTCGGTTCAAGTGTAAATATTGTAATCGGTTTCGATCTTACACTACCGACCGAAAAATTCCTCAGGGGCAATGCCGGCGAACTTAATAAGTTGATTCATGAGAAGAATCTAAAGGGTGAGTTTGTATTCATAATCGATAATTCCGCAAATTCTGTAAAATGAAACAAGACATGAAGAAGTGGGTCGACGAGATTCGATCCTCTAAAATAAAAAAATCCCTCCCGGTTCTTTCCTTTCCGGGAATTCAACTTCTTGGCATCACTGTTCGAGACTTGGTAGGAAACGGTAATCTTCAATCCGCCTGCATGATAGCGATCGCTGAGAAGTACGATTCACTTGCTTCGGTAAGCAATATGGATCTTTCCGTTGAAGCGGAGGCCTTCGGAGCGCAAATTCTCTATTCCGATACCGAAGTTCCTACGGTTACCGGCTCTCTTATTCAGAATGAAGACCAAATCGATTCAATGATCATTCCGGAGATCGGAATTGCCCGAACCGGCGAATACATAAAGGCAATTGAAATTGCATCGCGCTCAATTAACGACCGTCCAGTTCTGGCGGGTGTGATCGGACCTTTTTCTTTAGGCGGCAGACTGATGGAAATAACCGAGTTTATGATTAAATCGATTACAGAGCCGGAGGTTGTTCACAAAATTTTAATAAAGGTATCAGAATTTCTAAGAGAATATATTCTTGCTTTTAAAGAAGCCGGAGCGAACGGAATAATAATGGCAGAGCCTGCTGCCGGACTTCTATCTCCGGAACTCTGCTCGGAGTTTTCAAGCTTCTACATAAAGAAAATAATTGATTCGGTTGAAGATGATAATTTTCTGGTCATATACCATAACTGCGGCAATACTATTCCGCTTACCGATTCAATCTTATCGACCGGCGCAAAAGCAATTCATCTCGGTAATTCAGTCGAACTTACGCAAGCTATTAAACAATATCCGCCGGATAAATTGATATTCGGCAATCTGGATCCCTCAGGAATTTTTATGAACGGTTCAACAGAAACCGTTGAAAATGAAACCTTGAATTTACTTTATGAAATGGGAAAGTACTCCAATTGGATAATCTCTTCCGGATGTGATATTCCTCCTTTAACCCCCATTCAAAATCTTGATGTCTTCTTTCATACCGTTAAAAAGTATTACTCGAATTAAGGGGAATAATGAAAAAGATTTTCGTTTTAATTTTTCTGATCTCTCTCTTTGCATCGCAGGCACAGAATAAAATTACTGTTTATAAATCAGGAACAGAAGGATTTAAAAGCTTCAGAATTCCGGCAATAATCAGCCTGCCAAACGGAGATCTACTGGCTTTCTGCGAGGGGCGTGTAAAAGGAGCTGCCGACTTCGGAGATGTAAATATCGTGATGAAGCGAAGCCGCGATAACGGAGTGACATGGTCTTCAATCAATACCATAGTTGATTATGACACGCTACAGTCCGGTAATCCTGCGCCTGTTTTAGATTTAACAGATCCGGAATATCCCGAAGGAAGAATTTTCCTCTTCTTCAATACCGGGAATAATCATGAAAATGAAATCCGTCAAGGTAACGGTCTTAGAGAAGTCTGGTTCGTCACATCAACCGATAACGGAGTAACCTGGAGTAATCCGGTTAATATAACCCGCATGGTTCACCGCCTGAAGCAACCAAATGTAAATCCCGAATACAACTTTGAGCAGGATTGGCGGACAACAGCAAATACTCCGGGCCATGCACTCCAGCTGACAACCGGAAAATTCAAAGGCCGGATTTATGTCGCTGCAAATCATTCGGAAGGAGTTCCTGAAGAAAAGTTCAGAGATTATTTCGCACACGGTTATTACTCCGACGATCATGGAAGAACTTTCAGGCTCAGTGATAATGTTGATGTTCCAGGCTCAAATGAGTCGACCGCAGCGGAATTATCGGACGGATCTTTAATGCTAAACAGCAGAAACCAGAGCGGGGATATCCGTTCAAGAATTGTATCGATAAGTATGGACGGCGGCGCAACATGGGACACAACATATTTCGATACTAATCTTCCCGATCCTGTCTGCCAGGGTTCCTTCCTCTCATTTAAATCGATTGACGGGAAAACCTACATTGTATTCAGCAATCCGGCGGATCCATCACGGCGGAATAATCTAACACTCAGAATTAGCAGCGACGACGGCAAAACATGGTTTAAAAATTTTCTGATCGACAAGGATGGTACTGGTCCAAATAATGATTTCACAGCTTACTCGGATATTATAAAAATTTCAGAAACAGAAATAGGAGTACTCTACGAAAGAAATAATTATTCCGAAATTGTTTTTACCGGGATAAAATGGAACGAATAAATTTCCGGAATCATTGAAAGAAAACCAGAATGAATAAGAAAATAAATTTTTTAATCCGCTCAAATTTATTATCCCTGTCAATTCTACTCATTCTATCTGCGTGCAGTTACGGACCTCCAAAAGAGAGCGGAGAATTTCTAAAACCGGATCTTGTAGAGCTGACAGAACTTGACTCAACATTTAAGCTGGACATCCGTTACTCAACCTCCAACAATTTTCTCGGTAAGGCAGTCTACTCGCAGGCAACGGCTTTTCTTCAGCGCCCGGCCGCCGAGGCGCTTGTGCGTGTTAGCAAAAGTCTTAAAAGAGACGGATACGGAATTATAGTTTTTGATGGTTACCGCCTGTGGTCCGTTACTAAATTATTCTGGGACTCGGCAACCGAGGAGGAGCGGCAAGCTGGTTTCGTGGCAGATCCTGCAAAAGGATCACGGCATAACAGGGGCTGCGCTGTTGATATTTCACTTTATGATCTCAAAACCGGATTAGAAGTGAAAATGCCGAGCGGATATGACGAGTTTACAGAGCGCGCATTCTCAAATTACATCGGGGGTGATAAGGAAGCTACAAGATTAAGAGACCTCCTGATAACAGCAATGGAATCGGAAGGATTTACAGTCCTTGAACAGGAATGGTGGCACTTCGATTACAAGGATTGGCCGATGTATCCGATCCTTAATGTTGATTTTGAGGATCTATAACGAAATTCGCTTGCACAATAAACCCTATATCCTATCGGAATCATTCAGCAGCTACCGTATAGATCCCTTGAATGGCAGAACTAATTTTAATTATCTTGCAGTAGAACTATCCGGAGAATTATCAGGTTTAATAGAAAAACCAAGGAGAATAACATGTTAATTGTACAGGATGTGGATTTAACACCCAATCCCCAGGCGCTAAAATTCATTTTGAATGAAAAACTGCTGAATAAAGAAACAAGGCATTTCAAAAATAAAGAGGAAGCCGTGCAAGATCCGCTCGCCAATGGAATTTTTGGCATCGATGGAGTCGTTTCGGTTTTCTATATGGATAAATTTATCACGATCGAAAAAGACCAGAAAGTTCAATGGGGACAGATTCAGAAACCCTTCGTCGAGTTCATGAAAAATTTCGATAAAAATCTAATCCCTCCCGAGGAGGAAATAAAAGTAACCAAAGAGGAAGAGACGGAATTGCTTAAAAAAATAAATGAGATACTGGATACTCGTGTTCGCCCTGCTCTTGCTGGAGACGGAGGTGGATTGGAAGTCCGCGGTCTTGATGGCCTTACTCTTAAAATCCGCTATCAGGGTGCCTGCGGCAGCTGTCCGAGTTCAATCCGCGGCACGCTGGTTGCTATCGAAAATCTTTTAAAGAGAGAAATCAATCCTGCTATTGAAGTAATCCCCGACTAGAATATTTCAGATCACAAAAAAAGAAGGCTGGGTCTACCAGCCTTTTTTTATTCAAAATTCTCCGTTTCATCATCGTAAACATGTTCGTGGAATAAATGCTCAAGTTCTTCTTCGAAGAAGAATTTTTCTTCGCCGAAAGCCGGTTTTAAATCATCCAGCCATGCTGCTTTCTCGTTATACTCTGCAAAGAAGGGACGGGCAACCCAGTTCGGATCCCGGCCCTGAAGAAATCTCATCACAATTACTTTTTCACCACGGACTTCACTTACTCCGAGCACCTGCACTTTACCGGGGGTAGAACTCATACTAGGGCCTCTAACAGTTCTGCAGACACCGCTTACTTTTTGATATGCCTCCCGGAAAATTTTCCAGGCTTCAACGAGTGAAACAGCAAAGAACTCCTGTGCCCCGGTATCGCGTGCAACAAACATATAATAGGGGATGCAATTATTGTTTACCTGTTTACGCCACATATCCGCCCATATTTCCGGTGAGTCGTTTATATGCTTCAGTATTGGCGATTGTGTTCTAATCTGCGCACCGGTTGCTCTGATCCTTTTCATCGCGTCCCGTGCCGCAGCAGTTTCAAGTTCAACGGGATGGTTGAAGTGGGCCATTATGGCAAGGTTTTTACCTGCACCAACAATTTTCTCGAAGAGGCGGATAAGATCATCGGAATCGTCATCAGTAAGAAAACGATAAGGCCAATAACCGATTGCTTTAGTTCCGATTCGTATAGTCTGGATATTATAAAGTGATTCATCCAGAAGCGGTTCGATGTAGGTAGATAAAATCTGCGTCTTCATTATCATTGGATCGCCGCCAGTAAATAAAATATCGGTAATCTCTCTGTGTTCTTTTACATATTGAGCTAACAATTCAATTTCCCGCATCGCGAATTTCAACTCGTTCATTCCAACAAACTGGGGCCACCTGAAGCAGAAAGTGCAATACGCATGACACGTCTGTCCCTGACTGGGGAAAAAGAGAGCCGTCTGTTTGTATTTGTGCTGAACCCCGGCAAGTTCAATTCCATTCACAGTTGGAACATTATGCTTCTGACCGGCTGGATGAGGATTCAATTCCATTCTAATATTATAAATAGACTGCGCTAAAAATTCCTTAGATGCATTTTCATTTTTTAATTTCTCAACCGTTTTATAATGATGATCCTTTAGCATTTCTTTACGGGGGAAAGTCAGTGTAAAGATCGGATCGCCCGGGATATTATCCCAGTTAATCAATTGATCGATTACATAATTATTCGTCTTAAACGGCAAAACACTTCCAACAATTTCAAGCGCGGATTT
Source organism: Melioribacteraceae bacterium (assembly GCA_035362835.1). Lineage (NCBI taxonomy): Bacteria > Pseudomonadati > Ignavibacteriota > Ignavibacteria > Ignavibacteriales > Melioribacteraceae > Melioribacteraceae bacterium. The sequence goes on along the minus strand of DAOSDY010000001.1, from coordinate 1,566,987 downwards.
CTCTTCGCCGGATAATAAATGAATTTGCGGAATGTCGTTATAATTTCGAAGGGAGTAACTCTTATAAGAATTAGCTGCCATACTTCCTCCTTTGAATTAATGGTAATGTTAAACTAATCCTGGTATACTAAAAACCGCTATTAGATGAGCGCGATCAGGTAAAAACAGATCTGATATAAGCGAAAACTTTTTTACAAGATAAAATAATTGATGAGAATGTCAAGTAAGCGGGAAAATATTTCCGGTGTAATAAACAAAAAACCACCGTTTAGCGGTGGTTTTTCAAATTACTTAAGTGTAGTTACTTTACTGATATCGTCCAATTTCACAAATTTTTCCTGAAATTTATACGATCCATTAGCGGTTTTTACAGTTTTAATAACTTTCACATTAACATGGGATGAGCCGTGTTTCTTTTTGGCTTTCTCCGCAAATGATTGTTGTTTTGCCATTTCATCTACTCCTTAAAAATTCGGGGCTAAATCTAAAAAAAATCCGGCTGAAATAAAACCTTCTTTTTTGGTTGACGAAAATCCCCGTTTTCTACAATAAATCGGCATATTTCCCGTCAATCAGCCGGCATAAGTCGTTGGGTGAAATGATCACCTGAATCCCACGTAAACCGGCACTAATAGAAATTGATTCGAACAATTGTGCCGACTCATCAATAAAAGCGGGGTATTGTTTTTTCATTCCTATTGGTGAGCAGCCGCCCCTTATATATCCGGTTAAGGTCTGGATTTCCTTTACCTTTATCATTTCAACACTTTTATTACCGGAAACGGAAGCAGCTTTTTTAAGATTCAGTTCATAACAGCCGGGAATTACAAAAACAGAAATCCCGTTAGTGTCGGAGCGGGTTACAAGTGTTTTAAAAACGCGCTCGGGATCGAAATTAATTTTTTCAGCGACCGAGACCGCGTCAATTTCATCTTCTTTGAATTCGTATTCAATTATTGAATGGGGAATTTTGTTCGATTCTAAAATTCGAATTGCATTGGTTTTCATCATTGAGGAGTTTAAATATTTTATCCCCCTTCCCAGCCGGGAAGGGGGAATATTGCAAAGTCTATCCTACTTTTGCTAAAATCAGATCGGCCAGAATTCTTCCGGTTTCTTTCAATTCAAAATCGTTAATAACTGACGTTTGGGATTGAACCTCTTCCTTGTCCTGAATTTTTATTCCAGTAATTTTTGCTCTTTCCTCTTCTCTTTTCTTTCTCCGTTCTTCAGCAAGATCTCTTTCTTCTTTTCTTACTTTTTCATTTAGCGAAAACTCTTTTTTATCCCGGTTAATTTTAAATTCATTTATCTCATCCATTACAATCTGGTATTCCGGATCATTTTTAATTCTCTCCTCATGTTTAATCCGGAGCTGATCGATAAAATTTGAGAGATCGCCATACTTCGAGTATTTTGCCGGCTGAATCTGATCCCAGGGTAATGCACCCTGCATAGAGCTTTCGCCGAATTCCTCATGCGAATAGGGAGATGGAAATTCGATATCCGGTTTAACCCCTTTATGTTGAGTGCTTCCACCGTCAACTCTGTAAAACTTTGCGATTGTCAGTTTAACCTGGCCGAGAGTTCTATCCTTGATCGGGATTGTCCTGTTTAAGTCGAGAAGGTTCTGAACAGTTCCTTTTCCGTATGTATTTTCGCCGAGAATAATTCCTCTTCCGTAATCCTGAATAGCAGCAGAAAAGATTTCGGAAGCTGAGGCGCTGAAACGATTTGTTAAAACGGCCAGCGGCCCGTCGTACACAATCGATGGATCGGGATCCTGATTTATCTCAATTATATTACCGGAGTTTTTTACCTGAACAACCGGACCGTTTTTAATGAACAACCCGGTTAATGCAATTGCTTCCTGAAGGGAACCTCCGCCATTATTCCTTAGATCAATAATAATACCGTCTACTTTTTCCTGTTTAAATTTTTCAAGTATCTCCTTCACATCCCGGGTAGTACTTTTATAATTCTGTTTTCCCTGTCTCTGAGCTTCAAAATCAGTATAGAAAGAAGGAAGTTTAACAACCCCGAGTTTAAAGTTGGTTCCATGCTCTTCAATATTCAGGATTTCACTTTTAGCTGCCTGCTCCTCAAGCTTAACTTCATCACGGACAATCTGAATTTCAGTTGGAATGGAATTTAGATTCTCCTTGGCCTTGATAATCTGAAGCCTTACTAAAGTCCCTTTTTTACCTCTAATAAGCTGAATGGCATCGTCAAGGCGCCATCCGATAATATCAACAAATTCACCCTCCTGACCCTGGGCAACCCCAACAATTCTATCCTCCTCTTTTAACAGACCGCTTTTATGGGCCGGTCCGCCGGGGACAATGCTTGCAACAATTGTGTAATCATTTTCGCTGCGCAAAGTAGCGCCGATCCCTTCAAGCGAAAGTTTCATTGCAATGTTGAAGTTCGTTGACGCAGCCGGCGATAAATAATCCGAATGGGGATCAAACGTTCTCGTAAACGAATTCATAAAAAGAGAAAAGACATCTTCGGTTTCATATTGGAGAATTATCTTATGAAAGTTTTGATAACGTTTCAGGAGTACATCCGCACTGCTTTTCCAATCTTTTCCGGAAAGAACAAGGTTGAGCGCGTCGTTTTTTATTCTCAGTCGCCAGATTTCATCAAGTTCCGATGATGTTTCAGCCCAGTCGGATTTTGTACGGTCCGGAGAATATATTTCTTCCTTTAAAAAATCGAATTCATTTGCCAGCAGCTTGTTAACATGTGAAATTCTCTCGTTCACCCTTTTTTTGTAGAGATTAAATATCTCGAAAGGAATTTCAAGCTTACCCTCCAGAATAAAATTATCGAATTTATCCCGGTATTTTTCGAAAGAAGCAACATCCAACTTTATAAAATAGAGCCTGTTGATGTCGAGGTTTTTAAAATATTCATCAAAAATTACTGATGAAAGGGAATCATTAAGATTCTGTTTCCGGTAATGATAACTTGTAAAGATCTGAGTAATTACCTGGTTAATTCTTTTATACGATTCGTCCGGTAAAATTACCTTGGCGGAATCTATTTTGTGATCTTTGGATAGAACAGCTTCGGGATTCTGTGCGTAGCAGCCGTTTACCACAATAAAGAAAGCCAGTAAAAGTATTATCTGTTTCATCCTTATTTCTTTCATAATTTAATTTATCATACAGCAAAATAAGTTATTTGTTTCAAAACCGTTATTAAACCTGCCGAAATTTTAGTGCTAAAAATAATTCGTTGATAATAAATTTCCCGATATAAAGGAGCCCGTTATCTTCTGACTAAAAATCCATAGTTAATTATGAAACCAAATATTTGAATTAATCTACATACAGGAACCGTTTAATCTTTTGAGTTGGAGTTTTCTCAAACGGTTCAAGCTGTTCAACAACTTTTGTTATTCTTGAAAAGGAATTCACTCTTTCATTAATCTGAACGAGCAGATCGGAAAGTATTTTATTTAATATTTCACGAGCCTGCGATTCGTTCAGCTTTTGAATCTTAAACGTATCGTCGATCTGATCGTGGTTAAGATAGACCCGTGCAACCAGTCCGTCTTTTCTTTCGATAACGAGCGATTCCAGCACATAAGGAAATTCATTTATGATCGATTCGATCTCTTCGGGATAAATATTTTTCCCGTTTGAACCGATGATAACATTTTTAGATCTCCCTTTGATAAAAAGATATCCGTCCTGATCAATCACCGCCAGGTCACCGGTTTTAAACCATCCGTCATTATCAAATACTTCACTTGTTTTTTCAGGATCTTTGTAGTACCCTTTCATTACATTTGGTCCTTTTACAAGGACCTCACCCTCGCCGGTTTTAGGATCGGGATTATGAATTTTAATCTGTACTTCCGGAATAGTCTTTCCGGCCGATCTGAACCTTACAAGCGCAGGATTTGTCCCGGTTACCAGCGGAGATGTTTCAGTAAGTCCGTAACCGATCGCATAAGGGAATCCTCCTTCTTTCAGGAATCTTTCAACATCGGCAGCTAGAGAAGCGCCACCGATGCAGAACATTTTAAGTTCCCCGCCGAAAGTCTTTATCAATTTTTTACCGGCAATCTGATGCAGCTTTTTTCTAACAGCCGGAATTTTATAAAGTCCGCGCACAATCGGTTTCTTGTTAATCTCGGGCAGGATTCTCAAACGGAAAATTTTCTCAATGATCAGCGGAACCGCCAGCATTATTGTCGGTTTTACAATCGATAATGCGGGAAGCAGAACCGCAGCCGTGGGAGGCTTATCGAGGTATGTTACGCTGGCACCGGCAATAAAAGGAATAACCAGACCGAGAGTTGATTCAATTGTATGAAAAAGGGGAAGTATGGAGAGCATCCTGTCGCCGGGGACCACATCAACCATACCGAGGGTAGAAAGTGCGTTTGAGACAATGTTTTTATGAGTCAGAATTACGCCCTTGGAATGCCCGGTCGTTCCCGAAGTATATAATATTGACGCAGTATTATCCTCCGCTACTTCTCCGGGAATTAATCCGACAAATTTCATCGCGGCTTCTTTGACCTTTGCAAATTCTTTTCTGCCCCCCGCGATCACTTCTTTAATTAAATCATTCTTTGTGTCCGGCGGAATTATTGAAAAGTCATCAAGTAGAACCCTGGCTTGGAGCGAATCGGAATCAAGATCTTCAATTTTATTAAAGTACTTGACGGAAACAAAAATCGCCTTGCTTTCCGAATGACGAAGTATATGATGAACTTCTGTGCTGTGGAATTCCGTCATAATCGGAACGGCTATTGCACCAAGGGTGGTTACGGCAAAGAAAGCTATTCCCCAGTTAGGTTGATTTTCGGCAAGAATAGCAACTCTATCTCCTGCAATTATCCCTTCACCTTTTAGGAAATGCTTAATTGTTTCAACACGCTTTTTGAATTCACTGAAAGTAATCTTTTCGGAATTGAGATAAGAGACGGCCGGAAGATCGGAGTATTTTTCTGCAGCTGTATTTAAAACATGCAGCAGGGTCTTTGTCTTCAATTCATACATTATCTTTTTCCTTTTAATTGAAATTCAATTGATTAAGTCATACCGGATCAACATGCACAAAAACTTTTTGAACTTCCTCCAGCCTTTCAAGAGTGAAGCGGACTTCATTACCTATGTCGTGCGAAATTTGAGTTGAATGATTTTTATCGACTTCAATATGTATTTCGACATGAAATTTATTTCCGACATAATGGGAGCGGAGATCGTTAACACCTTTAACGCCGTTTATTGAGAGTGTAATTTCCTTAATTTTCCTGTCAAACTCGCCGGGCGCCGAGTGTCCCATAAGATAATCGATATTCTGCTTCCCTACTTCGTAGCCCGTCTTAAAAATGAAAGCAGCTACAAGAATTCCGGCTATTCCATCAACAATCTTTAAACCCAGGTTTATAGCAATAACACCCAGGAGCGCAATCGATGATGCGAGAATATCGTTCATGCTGTCGACAGCCGCCGCTTTAATTGCAGGACTCTTGAATAATTTTCCGACATGCGCCTGATAACGGTTCAAAACAATTTTAATAATTATTGTTGAGATCAGGACGACATATACGGCGGGGATCGCTCGAATATCCTGCGGGTCGATTATTCTCTTAATCGATTCTTCTACAATATTAACACCGACGACAAATGCAAAGACAGAAACTATAAAAGCCGCAATCGGCTGCGCCGCATTGTGACCGAATTGATGATTAATATCGGGTTTTTGATTTGAAACGGTTACGGCACGCTTGATTGCAAGGGATGAAATAATATCCGTTAGCGAATTTAATGCCTCCGAAATTACTGCTATAGAATTTGAAATAAATCCCGCAGCGGCTTTTATCAAAAAAAGAAATATGTTAACGATCAGAGTAGAATCAACCGCTCTTTTCAATCTATGAGGCACTTAATACTCCTAAAAAAATACCCCGTCAAATACGGGGTATAAAAATAAGGAGATTTCTACTGAAAGGAGCTAAAAAAACTAGGATTTTTCCTCCCAGACCTGTATCAAAGTAACGATATTCTTAACTGCCGCTTCCATATCCTGTACCGCAACATATTCGGTATAAGCATGGAAATTATGTCCTCCTGCAAACAGGTTCGGAGTGGGAAGACCCATAAAACTGAGACGCGAGCCGTCGGTTCCACCGCGAATCGAGGATTTAAGCGGCTTAATACCGAGGCGGTTGAGAGCTTCTACAGCGAATTGCTCAACCTGCGGGTGATTATCCAAAACATACTTCATGTTTCTGTACTGTTCAATAACTTCAAATTCATACGAGGAACCCGGAAATTGTGCAACTGTTTTTTCAATCAGGTCTTTCAAGAAGGCTTCGTACTCCTTCAATTTATCCGCGCTGAAATCCCTGATAATAAATTTGATTACTGTCTGAGTTTCATTTCCGTTTGTTGAAACAGGGTGAACATAACCTTCTCTCTTCTCAGTGGTTTCCGGTGAAAGAGAATCTTTCGGAAGCATTTCCAGAAAACGGGCGGCAATTTTAATCGAATTGATCATTTTACCTTTAGCATAACCGGGATGAACATTCTTACCGTTGAATTTGATTACAACAGCGTCGGCACTGAACGTTTCGGTTTCAACTTCTCCGCGTGTGCCGCCGTCGATTGTATAAGCATATTTAGCGCCGAACTTTTTAACATCAAATTTTTCAGTTCCTCTTCCAACCTCCTCGTCGGGGGTAAAGCAGATGCGGATTTTCCCGTGTTTTATTTCCGGATGCTGGATAAGATAGTTCATAGCATCTATAATTTCGGCAACTCCGGCTTTATCGTCGGCGCCGAGAAGTGTAGTTCCGTCGGATGTAATGATGTCGAATCCTATCATATCTTTCAATTCGGGATTGCTGGCAGCGTCAATAATTTTGGTTGGATCTTTAGATAGAACTATATCTCCACCCTGATAATTTTTATTTATTACCGGATTAACATTTTTACCGCTTACAGCCGGTGAGGTATCCACATGAGCAATAAAACCGATTACAGGAACTTCTTTTTCAGTATTTGAAGGAAGAGTTGCAATTACATAACCGAATTGATCCATTTCAACTTCTTTCATACCGATCTGTTTCAATTCTTCAACCAGGAGTTTTGATAGTTCAAGCTGTTTAGGGTCACTCGGAAAAGTTTTTGATTCTTCGTCTGAAGTAGTTTCAATTTTTGCGTATTTTTGGAAGCGTTCTACAACTGTGAATTTGTAATTGGGATCGAACATGACAACCTCTCGTTTTCTGTTATTATTTTATATTCCTGTCGGCAAGTTAATAGAAAATTGGTATCTGTTTCAATAAAACCGATCCGTTTAATAGTGTAAGGTTTTTCAGTTTTTAAATAAATATTCTTTTAAAAGATATTTTCAGGAGATTAAATGAATCCGGTTGAATTAATAAGAAAGAAAAGAGAAGGTGAACCCTTAAACCGCGAGGAAATTGAATTTTTAATTTCCAACTTCACAAGAGGCCGGATTCCATCATATCAGTTCTCCGCATTTCTTATGGCGGGATTTCTGAATGGATTCAGCAAGGAGGAAACCGCATACCTTACAAAATCGATGCTCTACAGCGGCAAGGTTATTAACCTGAATTCGATCAAAGGGAAAAAAATAGATAAACACTCAACGGGAGGCGTAGGGGATAAAACTTCTCTAATTCTTGCCCCGGTGGTTGCGGCAGCCGGCGTAAACGTTCCAATGATAAGCGGTAGAGGTTTAGGCCATACGGGTGGAACGCTCGATAAACTCGAATCGATTCCCGGATTTACTACAAACGTAACACTTAAACAATATAAATCGATCATTCAGAAATGCGGAGCGGTGCTTGCCGGTCAGACAAAAGAGGTCGCACCCGCCGATAAACTTATCTACGCGCTCAGGGATGTAACCGCAACTGTTGAATCGATACCACTCATTACTGCCAGTATAATGAGTAAAAAACTGGCAGAGGGAATCGACGGACTTGTTCTGGATGTAAAAACAGGTTCGGGTGCTTTCATGAAGAAATATGAAGACTCCCGAATCCTTGCAGAGTCCCTTACCAGCACAGCTGTTGCATTCAATAAAAATGTAATCGCATTTATTACGGATATGAATCAACCCCTTGGAAACTATATAGGAAACTGGCTCGAGGTATATGAAAGCATTGAAGTGCTGCAGGGTAAAAGAGCGGGAGACCTTCTGGAGCTTAGTTTATATCTTTCCGGCGCGATGATCTACCTTGGCAAAAAAGCCGATTCAATTGAAGATGGAATCCGGGTTGCAAGCAGAATGATCGAGAATGGAAAAGCTTTCGACAAATTTATTGAGATTGTAAAACTTCAGAAGGGCGATGCGGACTTTCTTATAGAGACGAAAAATTATCCGCACTCAAAGATTCACGAAAAAATCTATGCGTCAAAGTCGGGCTTTGTCAGCTCCATCGATTCGTTCGAGATCGGAATGGCATCGCTGGAACTTGGAGCCGGAAGAATGACAATGGAGGATAAGATCGACCCGAAAGCCGGAATTATTTTCTATCCGAAGATAGGCGACAAACTCTCAAGGGGTCAGCTTATCGCAGAAATATTCACGGATAAAAAAGCCGTCCTCAACGGAGTGGCCAGAAAAATCGAAAAGGCTATTCTTATATCGGCTAATAAAACAAAACCGGTACAATTAGTTAAATCGATCTCTGTTCATAATTAAATGAAAAAATTTTTCTGGTTAAATCGAATAATCATTTACCTTTTATCAATTGTCTCTCTTTTTTCCTGTTCCGATCGGAAGGAAGAGGTCTACCGGGAGAATGTTGTAGTTGACGATCTGGGTTACGGATTTAAATTCGAGAAACCGCCCGAAAGAATTATCACCCTGGCGCCCAACTTAACGGAATTTATTTTTGATTTGGGGCTTGAAGAAAAGCTGATCGGAAATACACTCTACTGCGATTACCCCGAAAAAGCCGGGAAAATTGAAAAAGTTGGCGACTTACTAACATTCAATTTTGAAAGAATTCTTCTGCTTAAACCGGATCTGATTTTTATAACTGTCGAAGGCAACACCCGGGAAACATACGATAAATTCAGAGAGCTCGGATTGAAAATATTTGTATCGAATCCACGGGGATTCGACGGTATAAAAAAAACCTGCATGGACATCGGCAGAATCTTCGGAAAAGAGGAAGAAGCCCGCTTAAAAGTGGAAAAATGGGATTCCATAATTAGCGGAATTAAAAAGGAAGCCGGAAAATTTGAAAGCCCCGCTCTCTATTTTGCTATAGAACTTAAGCCGTTGATGGTGGCAGGAAAAAATACTTTTATGAACGAGATCATTGAGATATGCGGCGGTAAAAACCTCGCATCAGGTTCCGCTCAGAATTATCCCGTTTTGAACAGGGAGGAAATATTAAAAGCTGATCCAGACTATCTCCTATTCACAGCTCATATTTCGGATACTGCCGATATGATAATTCAACTTTACCCGGAATGGAAATCTCTTACTGCTGTTAAGAATGGTCGGCTTATTCTGATCGACAGAAATCTTTTTGGAAGACCTGGTCCGCGATTTGCCGAAGCAGCTTCAAAACTGTTTAATCTTCTTCATCCTCAAAAGAAAGATACTCTTCTTCATTAGCGATGAAGAGCATAGAACACTTATCACCTTTGAACTTGCCTTTCCTTTTGCAATTCTGATATCGTTCCCTTACTTTTTCTACATCAACGCCCGAAATTCCGAAAAGCTCCAGCTCTTCGCCGCATTCGGCACAAAAGACCACGTTTTTAACCGGTGCAGCAGTTTTGTTATGTATGTATTTCTTTTTGTTCATGTCCTTCACCAACAGGTTCCCAATCAAGACCTTCGCATGGAAGAAATTTAAGAGTCGGATGCTTATCGTGCATCAGGCATATAACCGCACTCTTATCAAAATGTTTACAGGTTGAACAGAGGGTGTTCCGGATAATTTCTTTATTCTCTTCAATAAAGAGCCGGTATTGAATAACCGACGGATGAATAATAACGCCGTAAATTGCCATTATGCCGAACCACCACCAGTATTTATACTCCATTAAACCCTGCATTAGCCAGAGCGCGGGAATTAATACTGCTGTTCTGATTATAGCCCAGAAAATAATTCCGCCCATAAACATCTTTCTCTTTCAATTAAACTTAGTTATTGTAACCTGCAGTGTCAAACCAATAAGAACGAATCTTTATTGAGGGGTTAAATTGCTTTTAGTAATCACTTATTTTAACTTTGAACAGCACAACAATTTTTAGATGATATTAGAAAAATTTCAGGAAGAACAAATTGGAAGATCAGCAAAAACCGGAAGCAGCAGCTAATCAATCCCGGCCTGAACCGCAAACCCGGTCATCATCAAATTCAGGAAAACAGGAACAGCAGAACCGGCGACCAGGCAGAAAAAATTATTATTACAGAAAAAAATTCAAACCGGCTCAGAGCCAGCAGGAATATCCGGTCAAAGAACAATTAAAATTTTCATTTAAAAAAATCTCGGTTGTTGTTCCTCTCTACAACGAAGAGGAATCCTTAAAACCATTTTATTCGGAACTCAAAAAAGCATTAAAAAGTTATTCATGCGATTGCGAAATAATTTTTGTGGACGACGGGAGTACCGATAAGTCGCTTTCTATAATCAAAGAACTGGCGCGAACCGACAATAAAATAAAATACCTTAGTTTCAGAGCCAATTACGGTAAATCGGCAGCGCTCCAGATGGGCTTCAGATACGCTACCGGTGATGCGGTTATTACAATGGACGCTGATCTTCAGGATGATCCGTCGGAAATCGTTAATCTGCTTCGTAAACTTGAGGAAGGTTATGATCTTGTATCGGGATGGAAAAAGAAGAGATACGACCCGTTTATAAAAAGATATTCATCGAGATTCTTCAATTTTGTAACCCGGATATTAACACGTATAAAGATTCACGATTTTAACTGCGGTCTGAAAGCTTACCGAAAAGACGTTGTTCAATCGATAAGTGTTTACGGAGAGCTTCACCGTTACATTCCGGTGCTTGCAAAGTGGAAGGGATTTACAGTTTCTGAAGTGATTGTAAAACACAATCCGCGCAGGTACGGAAAGACCAAGTTCGGCATTTCACGTTTCTTCAAAGGCTTTATAGATCTTATAACTGTAATATTCACTACACGGTATATAAAGCGCCCTATGCATCTGTTCGGTTTTGTAGGATTGATTGCCGCAATAGCCGGATTTTTAATAAGCCTTTACCTTACTTACGAAAAGTTCTTTCTTGGCAGAGGAATTAATAATCGCCCTGTCTTCTTCCTGGGAATTCTGCTTATTATTGTCGGCATACAGTTCTTTGCGATCGGATTAATCGGCGAGTTGATAGTTCATGCTAATCAGGACGAAAAGGAATACACCGTAAAAGAGAAAAAGTAAGAGCTAAAACAAAATCTAATTAATATTCTCCGGTAGATTCTACAAATCTGATCTCCTACTCAAACAGATTTGTAGAGCGGTAAGATAAATTTGATTCTCCGAGGCAAGACAGATTTCGAATAATTTGTTGCCAAATTAGGACAACATTAAACATCTTCATCCTCTGAATTACAACTAAAAATTGTAGAATATCGAATCGCCGATGTGACCAATTTCCTTCTTGAAACCTGCAGCAATAATGAATAGTATTAGGTTATTTCTCCCCCATCGACAGATTTATCCGTAACAGATCCTCTCCTTTATAGAATGAAGTGTATTTAGTTTTTCTCAATGCGCCGATAATCTAAACAAAAATTCTTATTTTTAAGCACAACAATGGATACAAATAATGAAATTTCATCTTGTTTCGGGAGGATGCGGATTTGTTGGACGTAATACGGTCAAACAGCTCCTCAAACGCACCAATGATAATATTTTAATGATTGATGACCTGTCGGTAGGGACTCACCCTTCAACGTGGTTTCCGGAATTCAAATCAAAAATGAAAAAGGATATTGAGGTTATAGGTAAGAATGAAAGGGTCTATTTCTGGAAAGGTGATTTTAGAAAATTTCTTCAACGAATTCAGGATGATACGGAATGGCTGACGAGAGAATACGGTTTAAAGATTGAGTTCGGCGACGCATTTCATTTTGCCGCAATAGTAGGGGGACGTGCAAAGATTGAAGGGGATCCGATGGCCGTAGCGCTCGACCTTTCAATTGATGCTGAGTTTTTCAACTGGATTGCAAAAGCACGGCCGGAACGGGTTCTTTATCCAAGTTCTTCAGCCGCCTACCCGATTAATATGCAGACAGAAAGCGATGCAGTTGCACTTAAAGAAGGTGATATAAATATTGACGGTTACACGCTCGGAATGCCCGATCTTACTTACGGATGGACGAAACTGACAGGTGAATTCCTTGCAAAAATTGCCGCCCGTAATTACGGAATATCGATTGTATGCATACGTCCCTTTTCCGGATACGGTGAAGATCAGGATCTCAGTTATCCGGTTCCTGCTATTGCAAGGCGGGCTGCAAAAAAGGAGAATCCTTTCGAAGTGTGGGGCTCTGGAAAGCAGGGCCGCGACTTTGTCCATATAGACGATGTTATGGATTGTATGTTCACGGCATTGGATAAAATTCACGACGGTACCGCAATAAATATCGGCTCCGGAAGATTAACTTCTTTTCTCGACCTTATAAAAGTATTCAGCGGCTTTGCGGGTTACAATCCGACTATCAAACCGCTGCTCGATAAACCCGTTGGTGTTCATTCCCGATACTGCGATATCAGTTTTGTAAAAGAACTTATTGGATGGGAGCCGAAAATTTCCCTGGAGGAAGGAATGAGAAGGGTTTATGATGTTGCTGTTGAAAATTTAAAACGAGAAAGTAAAATCCGATGATCGGCCAGATCGAAAAAATTATTTCGTCATTCATTCTGCAATTCTCTATTAAACTATGAAGAGAGTGGTAATATTCGGACCCGGTCCGCAGTTTAAAGGGGGGATTGCAAATTATACTACTTCGCTTGCAAGAGCTCTCGCTAGTCAGAAGGCCGAAGTGCATGTGGTCTCCTGGACACAGATGTACCCTTCAATATTTCCTCGCGATCTGATCGACCGGAGCAGTAAAAAAAATCTGCTTGAAGGATCGAATGTCACAGTTCACTATATAACAAATTATAACAATCCGGCTTCTTGGAGAAGGACTGTTAAACTGATTGAAGAACTTGAGCCCGATATCGTTGTTGTACAGTGGTCGGTTTCAATTCAGGGGCTTCCCATAGGCTATATTGCGGGTCAACTCAAAAAATCGGTCGGTGCCGAGATCATTTTCGATCTCCATGTAGTTGCTCAGAAAGAAGTGAGCCTTATAGACAACGTGATGCTTCGATATGCTCTTTCAAAACCGGATTCATTTATTGTCCACTCATTAAAAACTTTTGATGAATTAAAATTTGTCTTCCCCAAGAAGTCATTCAACCTGATTCAGAGCGGAACCCGTAAAAAAGACAGCAGTCTATGCAATGTAATTAAACTTTACCACCCCGTTTACGACATGTTTAAACCGGATCCGGATTTCAATAAGGAAAAAGTGAAGGCCGAGCTGGGACTTAATAAACATGTCTTTCTCTTCTTCGGTTTCATAAGGAAATATAAAGGCCTGCATAATGTAATAAAGGCCTTTGCCCTACTGGCAAGGGAAAGGGACGATGTTTCTTTATTAATTGTTGGGGAATCCTTCTGGGAAACACTTGATCCGAAAAAAATCTCGACAAAAATTAAAAAAAATCTATTCGGTATGCTGAAGAAGATACTTGTAAGAAAAGGCGATGACGAAAAAGACTACCGTCCGCTAGAATTGATAAGCCAGCTCGGCCTGGGCAAAAGCGCAGTTGTAGTAAACCGTTACGTTGGAAACGAGGAGGTCCACCGGTTTTTTCAGGTAGCCGACTGCAACGTGTTATTCTATCACGTAGCAACCCCCTCGGGTGTTGAATCGATCGCCTATAATTTCAGTCTTCCTTCAATTGCAACGCATGTAGGACATTTTCCGGAGACCATAAATGACGGTTACAATGGCTATCTTGCAGAACCGGAAAATATTGAATCTATGTATAATGCTATGAAAAAGTTTTTAGATAATCCGATACCGCCTGAAAGAGTTGATGAGAAAGCAAAAGAAATGAGCTGGAAAAATTACGCGGAGACAATATTATCTTAGCAAATCAGGGGTTTATTTAAACTAGTTAATTTTTTAAAGGAGTATAAATGACAAAGCAACAGAAAAAATCGGAAACGAAGAAGAGTACGGAGATCGGTTTTTCATTCAGCAGGATTATTCCGGAAAAATACCAGACACCCTTCTTTCTAATTCTTCTACTTCTGCTTATCGTACTTTTCTTTGCTCCGGTAATTTTTAGCAGCAAGACAATTGCTTCGGGGGATTTTTTACAGGGCAAGAGTCTTCGTGAGTATGCTACAAAAGAGAGGGACGGATTTTCATTATGGAATCCGCATATTTTCTGCGGAATGCCTGCAGTTGTTACGGCCGTCTCGCCAAGGTGGTTTGATCTTACATCTGCTACTTATTCAATAATTTCGCTCGGTTTCTACTCCATTACGAACGACTACAGCATTACATACATAGTAAGTTTCATCATACTTGCTTTTTCAACTTTCTTCCTGATGCGGGAATTCGGATTGAGCCGCGGTGTCAGTTTTCTCACTGCTGCGGCAGTAACATTCAGCACCGGTATAAGCGTTCTTTATTTCATCGGACATATTACGAAATTAAAAAGCCTCGCTGTTTTCCCATTTATAATTATGATGCTTTTCCGGTTCCAGAGAAAGATCAAACCGGTTGATATACTTTTCTTTATAATCGGTATTCACCTCCTCGCACTCGGAGCGCATGTTCAGATTGTATTTTATTTCCTGCTTACGATACTGATCTATTTTATTTTCTATTTCATCAGGTCATTTTTAACTAAAGACAAACCTCTTCAAAAACAGCTTTTTAAAACCCTTGGAGTTTCTTTCATTGCGGGAATTGTTGCTTTAATGATGTCGTTCGATACTTATTCGCAGCTATACGAATACAAACCTTACTCTACAAGAGGAACAAAAAGCGTAACCGAATTGCAGAATCCCGGCGCTCCTGCTCAGGCAAATTCGTATGAGTACAATACCAGCTGGTCGTTTTCGCCAGGTGAGGTAATGACATTTATTATCCCATCGTTTTATGGATTCGGAAAGTCTACATACAACGGTCCTCTATCCGGGAATCAGGATGCTGAAGTAAATACATATTTCGGACAAATGCCTTTTGTAGATGCGGCAATGTATATGGGTGTAATTGTATTTGCACTTGCAATATTTGCTATGATAGCAAGAAGGAAGGTGCCGGTAGTGCAATTCCTTGGAGGTGTTGTAATATTATATATACTCATTTCTTTCGGTAAGAACTTCCCGGTTATTTATGATTTCATGTATTACTACTTCCCTTTCTTCGATAATTTCCGTGTTCCATCAATGATTCTTCATGTTGTTCAGATAATAATTCCTGTCCTGGCGGGATTCGGTGTAATGAAACTGATAAATCTGAGAGAGGAGAAGAACGAGAAAATTCAGAAGGGATTAAGAGTAACTGCAATAACATTTGCCGTGATTTTCATTATCACGTTATTATTCAGCAGCAGCTTCTCGTCCTGGTTTACATCACGGGTATCGGAATATGCATCTTCGCTCGGGAACAATCAGCAGTCGCAGATGTTTCTCGCACTTCAGAAATATATGTCCGATATGTTTACAGGTGATCTTCAAATTGCATTCGGACTTCTGGCATTATCATTCGGATTGATGATTGCGTTTGTTTCATCGAAGATAAATAAAGAACTTCTTATAACCGGTATAACGATATTAATCCTTTTCGATCTATTCAGGATAAGTAATCGTGGTGCCGCCTATGAGGATATTTCCAATATCGATCAGCTATTCAGGGAACCCGATTATATCTCTGTTATCAAGCAGCAGAACGAAAAAGAACCGTACCGAATAATGAACATGAAACAGGATGGTACGATAGGAAGCATAGGACAAAATTCCAATTTCAATGTTTATTTCCTGATGGAGGATTTTTACGGTTACTCGGCTGCCAAACCAAGAAGTTATCAGGACTTAATGGACGTAATCGGTCCTACTAATTATACGCTCTGGAAAATGCTCGGCGTAAAATACCTTGTTACCGACAGGCCATTCCCTTTCGAGTTTTTTACTACTGTTTACACATCGCCGGATTCGACAACATTCGTTCACCTGAACGACAATTCTTTATCCAGGATTTATTTTGTTGATAGTGTCGGCCAGAAGGCACCGATGGATCTTCTCAACTCAATAAAAGAGAACCGGTTTGACCCCGAGAAAATAGCTTATGTGGAAAATCAGGATTTTAAAATTGATAAACCGGGTCCGGACGCTTTTTCAAAAATAACCGAATATAAGGATGAATATTTGTCGGCGGATGTTAACGCATCAGGAAACAACTTCCTTTTCTTCGGGACAACTTATATGCCCGGCTGGAAAGCTTATATCGACGGATCAGAGGTCAAAATTTATAAAGCTAATCATGGATTTCAGGGAATTGTTGTTCCGGAAGGAAAACACAAAGTAGAATTTATTTATCAGCCGGCAGGATTTGCTCTCGGAAAATATCTTTCGTTAATTCTGAATATCCTGGTAATTGGCGGAGTAATTATTCTTGTTCTTATCAATAAGAAAAAAGAAGGATGAAGGAAAAAGTACTAAGCACCTTTAAACACTCTGCAATTTACAGCATCGGTAATATTGCTCTTAAGGGAATGGGGATAATTACACTTCCTATTTACCTTAACTACCTTACAAAGGCGGAAGTCGGAATTTTCGGACTTCTAGATATCACAATAAATATAATTACCGAGGTACTGATTCTTGGTCAGGCTAATTCGCTAATACTGCTTGAGAACAAATCAGATTACCGCGAGAAAAAAGGTTCCGTTTTCTTTTCAATTACTTCTCTTATTTTGCTTGTAAATTTATTTTTTATTTTCGCAGCGGAGCTTTTCGGATTTTCATTATTAAATCTCTCCGGTTCAACACGCGACCTGGCTGCATATCTCCCCTTCATTATTTATATAAGTTTCATCCGCGTCCTCAACAATTTATTCCTTAATAAACTGAGGGCTGAAGAGAAATCGAAATTTTATACGTTTCTTACGCTGTTGAAGATAATTTCATTTGTCGGACTGGTTTTTTATACGGTTGTGTACCTGCAATTATCTGTCTATGGAATTTTTTATTCATACCTTATTAGCGAAGTGATTGTTCTTGTTGCAATTCTTCCCGGTATGATAATGAGAATGAAACCGGTTTTCGAATTTGGGGCATTGAAGGAGGCTTTAAAGTTCGGACTTCCCCTCATTTTCAGTACCATAGGAATAATGATATTGAATTTGAGCGACCGTTACCTTATTAACTTCTATCTGAACCTGGAAGAGGTAGGGACATATGACATCGCGTACCGGATTGCGGGGATTGTAAATATGTTTTTAATTCTTCCATTCAATCAGGCAATGCTTCCTTCGGCATTTAAGGAACAGAACAATCCTTCCGGTCAAAGGTACCTGAGTAAATTGATGACGTATATGTGCTTTTTAACCGTATGGGGCGGACTCGCTATTTCGATATTCAGTGAAGAGATAATTTTAATACTCGGCAACGAAAACTATGCCGCTGCAAATCAATACGTACCGTTGATTGTATTTGCATATGTTTTAAGCGCGATGAGAAATGTAGCTTCCAACGGTTTGCTCTTTTCTGAAAAGACCTACATTGTTGCTCTGATAACAATTTTTGCGGGCCTTTTAAATATTCTGCTTAATATAATCTTTCTGCCTATATACGGAACAATCGCCGCCGCATATACCACTCTTGTTTCGTTCGCAATATTCTATATTGTCACTTATATCTTTGCCGACAGAAATTATAAGATCCGTTACGAAAACTTTAAGATCTTCCGATTGATTCTAATTGCCGTACTTTTCTTTTCAGCTCAGGAAATGATAATAACCGGAAGTTCTTTTTTAACGGTTCTATTAAAACTCTTATTTGTTGCTTCCTTCCCGGTAACGCTATTAACGGTAAGATTTTACGAACAGGTAGAACTCGATACTATTAAGGTCAGCATTAAATCCTTAAAGAGTCCTTCCAAGATTTTCAGAGAGCTTCTTAACAGATGACAGGAACGCCCAAAATATCGGTTATAATATGTACCCGTAACCGGGAGAAATTTCTGCCGGGTGCTCTGAACGCTCTCGTAAAACAGTCGCTCATTCAATCTGATTACGAAATCATTATAATCGACAATAATTCAACCGACAACACCGAAATCATAAGCAGTAATTTCATTGAATCGCACCCTGAGCTTAATGTCAGGTACTTTCTTGAAAAGGAACCGGGATTATCATCTGCACGGAACCGTGGAATCAGGGAATCAGCCTCTGATCTGATTGCGTTTATCGACGATGATGCCGAAGTATCTTATAATTATTTAGAAACTGCCCTGGACTTTTTTAATTCCTACCCTGATATAGATGCACTCGGCGGGAAAATCACACCGGTTTACGAATCCGGAATAGAACCGGCCTGGCTCTCAAAGTATATGTGGGGACTTGTAACTAAAGCGGATTTCGGAAGCAAAATCATCGAATACCCCGATGCAAAATTTCCTTACGGATGCAATATGGCGTTCAGAAAAAAAGTCCTGTATGAAGCAGGCCAGTTTAATACCGAACTCCTTTTCCGGAGTGAGGACAAATATATCTTTGCCCAAATGAAAAAAATGGGGAAAAAGTTTTTATATCATCCTGAATTTTCGGTCAAACATCATATTGATAACAACCGGATTACTCATGATTCTATAATGAGTATTTCGCGGGCTGTAGGCGCCGGCGAACGGGACCGGCTGAAAAATGAAGGATTATTGGCAAATGTTTTAAAAGTTGTCGAATATATATTAAAATTGTGCGCAGCAGTTGTAATTGCTCTCGGCTTTTTTATTAAGTTTGAATTCAAAAAAGGCGAATACCTTCTCAAGAACAGATGGTTAACGTTAGCCGGCTTCTTTAAAAGGTAAATGAAGATGAACAGGATCCAGAAATTATTATCTGAAATATTTCAGTCATTATTTTCATTTGTTAAGATAGTATTGCTCTCACACTTTGCAGTTCAAATCAGAAAAAAGGATGTGGCTGCAAGCGAAGTGGTAATACTTGCAAACGGACCCGGACTTAAAAACGATCTATTACAATCCGGTTCTCTCATTAAAGAGAATCTAAAATTCTGCGTCAATTTCTTTGCTCTATCGAATGAATATCAATCGTTAAAACCCGAATATTATATTCTCGCTGCGCCGGAATTCTGGCTGGAAAAAACGAGTGAATATTTCCGGACTCAAAAAGAATCTCTTATAACCGCTTTGCTTACGAAGACCGACTGGAAGATGAATCTATTTATTCCATTCCAGGCCGTTGATTCCGAATTTCATTCAGCTGTAAAAAAAAATCCGAATATCAAATTCATCTTTTACAACAATACACCGGTAGAAGGTTTGAAGTCGGTTTCACATTTATTATTCAGAGTGAATCTCGGGATGCCCCGCCCTCACAATGTATTAATCCCTTCAATCTTCCTGGCGCTTAATCTCGGTTTCAAAAAGATTACGCTTTTCGGTGCAGATCATTCCTGGCATGAAGAAATTAAAGTAGACCCGCTCAACAAAGTAACTGTTAATCACGAACATTTTTATGACGGAGAGAAGATCCGGATGCCAATGTATAAACTCGAAGGCGAGGAATATTATATACACGACATTTTCCGCAAACTCCATTTTGCCTTCAAAGGCTATTTCGTACTAAAGACTTATGCCGAATCAATCGGCGCTTCAATTCTTAACGGCAGTAATAAAAGTTATATCGACGCCTTCGAAAGAATCATTTCTACCGATGTGCCGAAAAAGATTACCGACTGACCGGATTTCGTTTTAACTTCCGTTCAAAAATTATAATTTTGCACAACCCGATACAGACAAGGAGGTATTATTGAGTACAACAAAATTCGCATCCCGCATTTTCAACAAATCACTTGATTACATTGAAATCATTGGAAACAAACTTCCCCACCCGGCAACACTTTTTGGTATTCTTGCATTAATAGTAGTGGCCGTTTCATGGCTTGGAGATCTGCTGGTTTGGCAGGCAGCACATCCGGCGGACGGATCTATTATCAAAGTCAAAAGCCTGCTGGATGGAGACGGGCTTCGCTGGATTTACACTAATGTGACGCATAACTTCGTAAATTTCCCTCCGCTTGGATATGTACTTGCAGTGATGATCGGAATCGGTGTTGCTGAGGGCTCCGGATTATTTACATCAATGATCCGCTCGCTCGTTCTCAACGCACCAAGTAAACTTATAACCGGCACTATTGTGTTTGCAGGAATAATTTCACATCTGGCTTCGGAAGCCGGATATGTGATATTAATTCCATTGGGCGCGCTTATATTTCACGCACTCGGCAGACATCCAATGGCAGGACTGGCTGCCGCTTTCTGCGGTGTCAGCGGCGGATTCGGCGCAAATTTTTTGATTGGTTCTGTTGATCCGATTCTTGCCGGCCTATCGCAATCGGCGGCTCAGATAATTGATCCTAACATCACAATTAATGCGGCAGTTAATTTTTATTTCATGTTCGCCTCCGCTTTCCTGATTGTCGTTGCGGGAACCTGGATTACTGAAAAGATAGTTGAACCCCGATTAAAAAAATACGAGGGAAATGCTGAAAAGATTGCAATTGAGGAAATGACGCCGGTTGAAAAAAAGGGATTGCGATGGGCCGGAATCAGTCTGCTGGCTGTAATTGCATTACTTGCATTTACGATTATTCCGGAGAACGGGCTTTTCAGAAATCCAGAAACAGGCGAAGTACTTCATTCACCCTTCTTTGACGGTATTATTACAGGAATACTCGTTTTCTTCCTGATACCCGGACTTGTATACGGAATTGTTGTTAAATCGATACGTAATGATAAGGACATGATGAAACATATTATTAAGTCGATGGGTACTATGGCTACATACATCGTTCTTGTTTTCTTTGCGGCACAGTTCGTCTATTTTTTCCGTTACAGTAACCTGGGACTAATATTCGCGATTGAGGGGGCGGAATTTCTTAAGAATATCGGTTTAACTGGAATCCCATTGATAGTAATGTTTGTTCTCCTTGCAGCATTCATAAATATGTTCATGGGAAGCGCATCGGCTAAATGGGCAATTATGGCGCCTGTTTTTATACCGATGTTTATGCTGCTCGGATATCATCCGGCATTAACACAGGCAGCTTTCAGGATTGGCGATTCCGTTACAAATCTTATTACACCGATGATGAGCTACTTTGCTCTAATAGTAGCCTTCGCACAAAAATATGACGAGAAGTACGGTATCGGTACAATAATTTCCACAATGATTCCCTACACAATCCTCTTCACTATTTTCTGGACATTACTTCTCGTAGTCTGGATGTGGCTCGGGCTCCCGACCGGTCCCGACGGCCCCCTTTTTCTGAATTAACAAAATGATGAGGCGCTTTGAAGAGCGCCTCTCTTCTAAATATTTCTCCCATTTTAACGTCAATTAGACTGATAATTTTCCTAAATTTGCTCTTGTTCAAACAAGAGGATTTATGAACGGAAAGACAATTTTAATAACCGGAGGAACCGGTTCGTTCGGTAAAAAGTTTGTTGAAACGGTTCTTAAAAAATTCAATCCGAAAAAAATAATTATCTACAGCCGTGATGAACTGAAACAGTATGAGATGCAGAATGATCCACGGTTCCGTAAAGAAGGAGTCTTAATGCGCTACTTCATCGGCGATGTTAGAGACGAAAAAAGATTGATCCGCGCAACTGAAGGAGTTGACATTGTTATTCACGCTGCCGCGCTCAAGCAGGTTCCCGCTGCGGAATACAATCCGTTCGAAGCTGTTAAGACTAATATTATAGGCGGACAGAATGTTATTAATGCGTGTTTCGAATCAGGTGTAAAAAAAGTAATTGCTCTAAGTACTGATAAGGCTGCAGCACCTATTAATCTCTACGGCGCTACAAAACTTACTTCCGACAAATTGTTCATAGCCGCGAACAATTACAGGGGGACACACGATATCAAATTCTCGGTTGTCCGGTACGGAAATGTTATGGGGAGCCGTGGCTCGGTGGTTCCTTTCTTTCTGGAAAAGAAAAAGAGCGGAGTCCTTCCAGTTACAGACCAGCGGATGACCCGATTTAATATAACTCTTCAGGAAGGTGTTGATTTCGTTCTAGTATGTCTGGAAAAGATGTGGGGAGGCGAACTCTTCGTACCCAAAATTCCGTCATTCAAAGTTACAGATCTTGCCGCAGCAATTGATTCGAAATGCAAAATGGAAATAGTTGGAATCCGTCCGGGCGAGAAAATTCATGAAGAGATGATAACTGAAGCGGACGCTCTTAACACAATCGAGTTCGAAAATTATTTTGTTATTCTCCCTTCGGTTCAGCTTGGCGACAACGACGCTCTGAAATTATGGGATACCGAGAAATTCAGAATGGACAGCAATGGAACACAGGGCAAATTTTGTGATTTCGGATTTAAATACAACAGCGGTACAAATCCATGGTTTTTATCCATAAATGAATTGAAAGAATTGATCAGAAATAATGTGACAGGTTCTTAAATATCACACAACAATTAATTGATTAATAGATTCCTTAAAGACAAAATTCAAATGAAGAAAAGACTGGCTGATAATAAATCACAAATCCTAAAAACATACTATTACGGTAAACAGACTATTGATTCAAGGGATATAAAAAACGTAGTAGATGTTTTACCTTCTCAATTCATTACTCAGGGACCTGTTTCCAAACAATTCGAAAAAGCCTTGTGTGATTATTTTGGTTCTGCATATTCTTCTGTTGTTGCTAATGGCACAGCCGGCCTGCATATGATTGCATTAGGACTCGGTTGGAAAAAAGGTGATATCATAATCACTTCTCCAATTACATTCCTTGCCAGCGCAAACTGCGCTATATTTGTAGGCGCTACGGTCGATTTTGCTGACATAAACGAAAAGACATATACACTCGATCCGGTTAAACTTGAAGCCCGGTTAAAATATTATGCTGAACGGAATATAAAAGTGAGAGCCGTTGTGGCTGTTGACTTTGCCGGCCATCCGTGCGACTGGGAATCCCTTCTCAAATTAAAAAAGAAATTCGGATTTGAACTGGTTAATGATTTCTGCCACGCTCCCGGAGCAGAATATAAAAAAGATCTTCATTACGCCGTTAAGTATGCCGACGCAGCAAATTTAAGCTTTCACCCTGTTAAACATATTACTACGGGCGAAGGAGGCGCAATTCTGACTAATAATGAAGCTCTCGATAAAAGGATTAAGATACTCCGGACACACGGAATGACGAAAGATGAAACAACACTGGAAAAGAACGACGGGCCCTGGTATTACGAAATGCACGAGGTTGGATTTAATTACCGCATAACAGATTTTCAGTGTGCACTTGGAATAAGTCAACTGAAAAAACTTAGCAGATTTCTCAAGAAGCGCAGAGAAATTGCCGAGTACTACGATAATTTTTTTAGGGGCGATAAAAGATTTATTATTCCTCAAACGGCCCGTTACGCAAAGCATGCTTATCATCTCTATCCGCTTCAAATTAAATTTGACAAACTGAAAGTTGACAAGAATATTTACTACGAGCGATTGAAACAACTGGGCGTGGTTTTCCAGGTCCATTATATTCCGGTCCACCTTCAGCCTTATTACAGGAAGAATTTCGGCTTTAAGAAAGGTGATTATCCCGTCGCCGAAAAATTTTACGAAAGAGAGATTTCTCTTCCCCTTTACCCGGAATTAAACAAGAACGACCTTAAGAAGATAACCAGAGCGGTAGTAAAAGCTCTCGAGATCAAATGAAAGTATCAATTATTACCGAAGGATTCGTGAATACCGGTCACGGTCATATAACACGATGCCTTTCTATCTATCAGGCATTTACAGAGCACAATATTTTCCCCACAATTTATGTTAACGGCGACAGGCACGCTCAATCACTTCTTTTAAATTGCCGGTACGAAATAATAGACTGGCTTACTCATCCCGCCAGAATCGTTGCCGAAGTAAACAACAGTGATTTAATAATCATAGACTCTTATCTCGCCGGAAAGGAGTATTACAGTAACCTAACAAAACTAGCGGGTCATTCGCTTTTTATTGACGACAATTTGAGAATCGAGTACCCCGAAGGTACAATTCTTAACGGTACTATTAATGCAGAATCATTTCCTTATAAGAAAAACGGGAATGAGTTTCTTCTCGGTGCAAAATATATTCCGATAAGAAAAGAATTCTGGAATGTACCTGCGCGCAAAGTTAATAAAGAGATTGAATCTGTCCTCATTACTTTCGGAGGCCAGGATATCAGAAACCTGACTCCCGGAATTCTTAAGGATCTTATTGATAATTATCCTGCTGTAAAAAAAAATGTGGTAATAGGCAGCGGATTTAAAAATAGAGAAAGAATTGAAAAGCTTGGAAATGATTCAGTTGTATTTCATTATTCGCCCGATGCGAACCGGATGCTTGATTTAATGCTCTCATCCGATCTGACAATTACTGCGGCCGGTCAGACACTCTACGAGCTCGCCGTTACGGGAACACCTTCTATAGCTGTTGCCGTAGCCGAAAACCAGATGAATAATATCCGTGAATGGAAAAAGAAAGGATTTTTACTCGATATAATTCTTCACAGCGATCATTTTCACCTTCGTAAAATTCATGACCAGCTGAAGAAACTCGAGAGTATTACTTTAAGAAAAAAATTGAGCCGGATCGGCAGAGGAAGTGTTGACGGACAGGGCTCCAGACGTGCGGTAAAATACATGTTAGAAAGAGCATGCGGCACAGATGGATTCTATTTTAGAAAAGCCGTTGAATCAGACTCTGAAATGGTATTCAATCTATCTAACGATCCTGATGTAAGACAGAATTCAATAAACGTGGAACAGATTTGCTGGGAGGACCACCGGAACTGGTTTGCAGATAAAATAGTTGCGGATAATTACAGGTTCTTCCTTCTTTTTGACAGGAACGATGAGTTTATCGGCCAGATTCGTTTTGAATTATCCGATGATCAGGCAGTAACAAGCATTAGTATCTCCGGAAACTACCGTGGAAAAGGACTCTCTAAAAAAATAATTAAGCAGGGCTGTGCCAGAGTCTTCGCAGAGAAAAAATCACTGAAGAATATTATTGCATTTATTCGTCCCGAGAATAATGTTTCGATCAATAGTTTTACTTCTTCCGGATTTATACTGGCTGGGGATGAGATGATCAGGGGTCACATTTTTCTAAAATACATTTTAGAAAGGTCGAAGTGATGAAACTAAAAATCGGGGATTTCGAAATAGGCGAGAGCGGCAAAGTGTTTATAATAGCAGAGCTTTCCGCAAATCATAACCATGATTTCAATATTGCCGTAGAGTCAATAAAAGCAATTAAAGAATGCGGTGCCGACGCTGTTAAACTGCAGACTTATACGCCGGATACTCTCACGCTTAATAGTGAAAAAGACTGTTTTAAAATAAATCAAGGCACAATCTGGGACGGCACAACACTCTATAAATTATATGAAAAAGCTTACACGCCCTGGGAATGGCAGCCGGAGTTAAAAAAGATTGCCGATCAGCTCGGCCTTATTTGCTTCTCATCCCCTTTCGACAAATCCGCAGTTGATTTTCTTGAAAAGATGAATGTTCCCGCATACAAAATTGCATCATTTGAAATTGTTGATTTACCATTAATTGAATACACTGCTTCCAAAGAAAAGCCGGTAATAATTTCAACCGGAATTGCGACTGAAAATGAGATTGAAGAAGCGGTTGATGCCTGCCGCCGTGCAGGTAATAACCAGGTTGCATTATTAAAATGCACTTCCGAGTATCCGGCCAAAATTGAAGATGCAAATCTTAATTCAATCCCCTTTCTAAAAGAGAGATTTAAAACGGTTGCTGGATTATCCGATCACACTCCCGGAATAACAGTTCCGATTGCCGCCGCTGCCATTGGCGCACGAATAATTGAAAAACATTTCATAATTGACAGGAGAATCGGCGGGCCGGATTCCAGTTTCTCCCTGGAACCGTCCGAGTTTAAATTTATGGTCGATTCAATCCGTACTGTTGAGAAGGCGCTTGGCAAAGAAGGAATCGAATTAACCGAGAGAGTTAAAAAAAGCAGAAAATTTGCGAGATCCCTTTTTGTTGTTGAGAATATTAAAAAGGGGGAATTGTTTACAGAAAATAATATCCGTTCAATCAGACCGTCCGACGGCCTCCCGCCGAAGTTGATCAATGAGGTGATCGGGAAAAAAGCCAAGATGGATATAGAAAAAGGAACACCGCTCAGCACAGATTTAATAGAGTAAGTAAATGAAAAAAGTTGCGATAATACAGGCAAGGTCCGGTTCAACACGGCTCCCCGGGAAAATATTCAAGGAAATCTGCGGTAAGCCGATGTTGTGGCATGTAATCAACCGGCTCTCGTATTCCGTACAGATAGATAAGATGGTAATCGCAACCACTACGGCCCCCGAAGACGATAGTACTGAAAAGTTCTGTATCGAAAATAAAATTGAATACTACCGCGGAAGTGTTGAGAATGTTTTGTCGCGGTATTGTGAAGCGGCTCTGCAATCGGGAGCGGAAATTATTATTCGCATTACATCCGACTGTCCGCTTATCGATCCCTCAATTATCGATAGAATGCTCGAGCAATTTATTTCATCCGGTCAGACCATTGATTATATGAGCAACGTGGTTGAACGAACTTTTCCGAGAGGGCTCGACACAGAAATAATGACATTCGATTCACTCTCTAAAGCTGCCAAAGAGGCCGTTAGTACATTCGACAGAGAACATGTTACTCCATACATATACAATAATCCGGATAGATTTAAAGTGACAAACTTTAAAAATGAGAAGGATTATTCCCGTTACAGATGGACGGTTGATACAATTGAAGATTTCAATCTGATCACCCAGATTTATAATGAGCTATACGTCCCGGATAAATTATTTTTACTCGATGACATTATTGATCTGATGAACAGGAAACCGGAGCTGAATAAAATCAACGAAAATATTAAGCAAAAATCGAACTAATAATTAATTAAACTCCCGGAGAGAAAATGAAAATCGATCGCAGGAAATTTCTTAAAACCGGTGCCGTTGCCGGCGGCGGATTACTTCTAAACCAGTTGCCTACATCAAGGGTCTTTTCGAATACAGCAAGCGCCAATGAGTTGCCGATTGTAGTATCAACCTGGGAGCCGAATCTAAAATCGAATGCTCGCGCAATGGAATTGCTGAACGGCGGCAATTCCTCTCTCGACGCAATAGAACAGGGAATCCGGGTTACCGAAGCAGATCCAAACGATACATCGGTGGGATACGGCGGCCTCCCCGATGCCGATGGAATAGTCACGCTCGACGCATCCGTAATGGACTGGAACGGGAACGCAGGTTCGGTAGCTTTTCTTCAGAATATTATGCACCCGATTTCAGTTGCCAGGCTTGTAATGGAAAAAACAAATCATGTTATGCTTGCAGGAGAAGGGGCCAGAAAGTTTGCGCTTGAAAACGGATTCAAAGAGGAGAACCTATTGACTGACAGGGCGAGAGAGGCCTGGTTAAAATGGAAAGAGCAAAAAGAGAAAACAGAGAATCATGATACGATCGGTATGCTTTCAATTGATAAATTCAGAAATATGAGCGGTGGTGTTTCAACAAGCGGAATGGGGTTTAAACTTCACGGCCGCGTAGGCGATTCACCGATTATCGGAGCCGCAATGTTTGTAGATAATCAGGTTGGCGGCGCTGTTTCTACCGGAAACGGTGAATATGTAATGAGAACTCTCGGGAGTTTTTTAATTGTAGAAAAGATGAGGGATGAATACTCCCCACAGAAAGCTTGCGAACTAGCCGTTGAAAGAATCTATAAATCCAGCAAAAACCTCACGGATGTTAATGTTTGCTACATCGGATTATCGAAGAGCGGTGAAGTTGGGGCTTACTCGCTCCGCAAAGGATTTACTTATTGTGTTACAACTCCTGAATACAACAGGGCATTTAAAAGTGACTATTTAATAAAGTGAAAACCGGTTCATAACTGCTGCGTCTAAAATGGCGTAAACAAATCAGGGTTAGTCATGAGAAAAACACTTTTGATACTTTCGTTTTTTTTATTAGCATCAGTATTTACCAACGCACAAACAAAAGAAGACTCTCTTGCAATCAGACAGACAGCTATGAATTATATCCAGGGCTTTTATGAGGGGAATCCGGAAATGATGGAGAAAGCACTTCACCCGGAACTCGCAAAGAGAATTGTAAGAACCGACCCGCAATCTGGCAGACAGCGGCTCGATCAGATGAGCGCTTTAACACTTATCAACATTACAAGAAGCGGCGGTGGAAAATCGATTCCCACAGATCAGAGAATCTTTGAATTCAGAATACTCGATATTACAGGCAATAATGCGAGTGTTAGAACGGTTGCGAAAGGTTTCTTCGACTATATTCATATGAGCAAATGGAACGGCGAGTGGAGAATTGTTAATGTCCTGTGGGATTTTGTAAAGAATTAATCTTAAAAAAAGGCCGGTAGAGCAACCGGCCTTTCTATTACTTCAGAAAAATTAAAAACTGCTTTGAAGTTTTTCTGTTCTATCGGCAAGTTTAAGTTTTTCAACGAATTCGTCAATGTCTCCTTCCATAACTTCGGAAAGATTGTAAAGTGTTAATCCGATTCTATGATCAGTAACTCTGTTCTGGGGGTAATTGTAAGTTCTAATCTTATCGCTTCTATCGCCGCTTTTAACCATCAATTTTCTCTGCTGAGCAATTTCATTATTCTGCTCCTGGGTTTTCATATCATACAATCTGGCTTTAAGAACCTTCATCGCCTTTTGACGGTTTTTCAATTGTGAGCGCTCATCCTGGCATTGAACAACAAGTCCAGTAGGTAAGTGCGTTATGCGGATAGCCGTTTCAACTTTATTGACATTCTGACCGCCGGCACCGCCGCTTCTATAAACATCAATCCTTAGATCATTAGGATTAATTTCCACTTCAACGTCCTCAACTTCGGGCAATACGGCAACAGAAGCTGCAGAAGTATGAACTCTTCCGCTGGTTTCGGTAGCAGGAACCCTTTGAACTCTATGAACGCCGCTTTCAAATTTTAGATCACCGTAAACACCGGCTCCTATCAAACTGAATACGACTTCCTTTATTCCGCCCAATCCGCCTGATTCGTTTATATCTATCAATTCTTTTTTCCAGCCGCGTGTTTCGGCATACCTGGAATACATCCGGTAAAGATCAGCAGCAAACAATCCGGCTTCTTCACCTCCTGTACCCGCACGGATTTCCATAATTACATCTTTATCGTCATCGGGATCTTTTGGGATAAGAAGCAATTTAATTTCCTCTTCCATACTGATCCTGATTTCCTTAAGCTCTTTAAGTTCGTTCTCTGCAATCTCGTTCAATTCCCTGTCGTCGGATGTTTCCAGAATTTCTTCGTTTCCTTTAATATTTCTGATAAGAGTATCATACTTAATGAAAGCATCTACAATCTCAGTCAGCTGTGTTCTTTCCTTGCTCAAAGAAATATACTTCGACTGATCCGACATAATATTAGGATCGGAAAGTTGTTCGTTGATTCTATCGTACTTTTCTTTAATAGCTTTTAATTTTTGATGAAGCTCCATACATCCTCTATAAACATGATTTCCGTTGAAAAAGCGGGCAAAATATACGAAAGTTTAGTGTAACAAAATTGATGGCCGGCTATCAACGATTGTTAAGAATCCTTAACCCTTTTAAATATTCCAGCTGAATATCAATTGAAGGAATAGAATCGGTTCGGTTAAGGCTGATTTCATAGTTCATTCGTTTAAATAGAAGATCAAGGGCATCGAACATATTTATCAATGGATAGACATTGTCTCTAAGGTGATGGACAAGTTTCATTGTTCTGAATCCGTCGAACCAGATCATTTTTTGTTTTTTGATCTGATCCGGATTCCGAGAATTACTTATTATTGCATCCCACTGACTTTCGAACAAATTCTGTTTAAGAAATGCAGCGATCTCCGGATGAATCGAGTCTGCTTTTTGCAGGTATTCCGCAGCCGGCATAAAATCGGAACCGTAATAAATTTCCAGCCAGGTTTTAAGGAGATCGAACAGGCGCGGATCAAAAAGGAGATATTCGTTATGAGTACCCGCATTGAAACGGTTCATCCTCTGACCTGTACCGAAAGGAACGCGCCAGGACTCCCTGCTTGACGGATGTACCGTTGTACTCTTAATTTTTTTAATCTCGGTTATCTTTGCAAGTTTCTCCAAAAAATAAAAATCCTCAGCTGCTTTTCTTTTATTCATCCCGCCGACTTTGATATAACTTTCGTAATCGCAAACCATCGTAGAACCGACCGAATGATATGCAAACGGAGAGCCCGCATAGAACAATCCGGCCACATAATAACGCAGAAAAATCTCGTAAGCAATTATTCCTCTTCTATCGTTCTCGTTTTCCGGAAGCTGGTGCCTGTATTCTACAACAGCCGCGGAGATCTTTTCATTATTAAAATAATCAACTATTTCAGACAGATAATTAGCTTCTACTCTACAGTCGGCATCAAGACAGATCATCAGTTTTTTGCGAAGGGAGGAATAATCAAAAAGCGTAAGGGCAAGGTCCATTCCGATCTTTCTGGCAAGTCCAACTCCACCCTCTTTGACCGGCATAGAAAGTCCGTTTGAAGAAGCATCGATAAAACCGATTGACAGGTTATTACCGGTGTTGAAATTGTTTAGAAAGTCAATCGATTTAGAATTATCCGATTTCACATCTTCGGGGGAATCATCTTTCGCGTTGATAACAAAAAGAACTAATGTTGATTCAAAATGCTTATCGTCCGACTGTAGCAGAGAACCGGGAAATGATTTAATATTCTGATATTCAGAGATAGCGGGCACTACAATTATATTAAGGAATTTTTTTACTGACGGAAGTTTTACCTTCCATTTTGTGCCCGAGTATTTTCTGAGGTATTTTACAACATCCGGCGGAAGGTTATCCGGGTTAAGCGGGATTTCTATCATGCGAAGTAATTCCGGGCGATAATGTTTTCAGCGGCATGATAATCCGCACCGTCAATCCAGTTAATAATGATTCCCTCTTTTTCCATTTTCCTGAACCACGTCATTTGCCGTTTTGCAAAATTATGGATTCCGGAATTGAGTTGATTAAACATTTCGTCATATGATAGTTCGCCGGAAATATATTTGCCGATGAATTTGTATTCCAGGCCGAAGAAGAGAAGTTTATTCAATGTAATGCCGCCATTTATCAGACCCTGAACTTCTTCAATCATTCCGTTCTTCAATCTCTTCTTCAGTCTCTCTGTAATTCTTTCTTTAATAATGTTTCTCTCATTTCTCACTCCAATCGTCAGGGATTTCATTTCAACTTTATTATCGACAGGCGAAAAACTTTTATTCTCGGCAATCATTACAGCTTTTACAATTCTTTCTTTAATGAGAAGATCCGTACTGTTGTGAAGTTTTGGATTCAAAGAAAGGAGCATCTCTCTCAGCTGTTCAATCTTCAGCTTGGATAATTCATTAAATCGTTTCTGGCTGAATTCAATCCGGTTTAACTCATACCCGGTAAGGATTGAGTGTAAAAAGAGTCCTGTTCCACCTACAAGAAAAGGGATTTTATTGCGGTTAACTATTGAATGGCAGGAATCAAAGAACATCGAGTTAAAGAGGAAGAGATTGAACTCACCGCCCGGATCAATAACATCGATTAAATGATACGGAATATTTTTCCCATCAACATTATAATCATCCAGATCTTTCCCCGTACCGATATCCATCTTTCTGTAAACCTGCCGGGAGTCGGCAGAAATAATTTCGCCGTCAAATTTGTTGGCCAGCAGTGCGGCTAATCCTGTTTTTCCCGAAGCGGTAGGTCCCAGAATTGTAATCAGGTTATACGACATAGTCTTCAATTTAATTCAGGAATGTGAACTAATTTGTTTAAAAGGAAAACCGCTATCATATTGAAGAAGCAGTTGGAAGCGTAATAATAAATGTGGCGCCTTCGCCCAGAGAGCTCTGAACATCAATTTTACCGTTGTGGCTTTCGACGACCTTTTTAGTTATGGAGAGGCCGAGGCCGGCACCTTCTTTTTTACCCTGTGTAAAAAACGGTTCGAAGATTTTTGATTTCAGACTATCGGCTATACCGAGGCCGTTATCCCTTACAAATATTTTAATCTTTTTCTCTTTATCGTCCCGTTTAGTAGAGACATAAATATTGCCGCCGTCAGGCATAGCATCGCAGGCATTTTTAACGAGATGCATATAACACTGATAAAATTCTTTCACGTCAAGTTTAACAGTAATATCCTTATCATATTCTGCAACAATCTGGCAGTTTCTGGATTCAACATAAGCTCCTATTCTCGAAGCATAGTCGGCCAGCGTATTATTAATGCTAACCGTAAGAGTGCGCAGAATCGTTTTTCCTTCCGAATAGCTTGATGTAGTCTGAACAAGATCCGCCACCTGACTCAACTGTTCGTGAAGCATATCGACAATCTGAGCGTTATCGGGAGAAAGGGATTTACTTTTAAGGTGTTCAACATACCGTTTGCTAACGAGAATCGGCTTTTTAATATCCTGAATAAGGAAGTTCGCCATTTTGCCAAGAGACTGAACTCTTTCCACCTGAAGAAGTTTTTCAACCATTTCGGCATTCTGAAGAGCGAGAGCCGAATGAATCGACATAGCATTCAACAACTCTTCATCAAGTTTGGAGAACTCGCCATTTCTGCTGTTCAGCAATTGCAGAACGCCAATAATTTCGTCTTTATTATTATGAATCGGAAATGTTAGAGCGGTTTTTGTAACATATCCGCTTGTTTTATCAAAATCCGAGCGCCATCTCGGATCGCTGCGTGCGTCTTTTATATTTAATATTTCTCCTGTCTTAGCAACAAATCCGGATAATCCTTCGCCTAATTTTACCCGAATCTCCTTCCGTTCGCTTCCCATGGCTATAAGAGACCAGAGTTCGCCCTTTTCTCTGTCAACCAGATATAAAGTTCCCCTGTCTGCATTAGTAAGATTACTTGCAACCTCAACAATGTTTTTCAATACTTCATCGATCTTGATAGTTGAATTAACAAGCTCGGCGGCTTTTATAATCATCTGAAGCTGATCATTATTCATAGCGTCTTCCTTATTAAATGATGGAAGTATTTTTTCCGGTTCATCTGGTTGAATAAGCTGAGCAAGGTTCTTATCTGCTTCCTCAAAAATTTCTTCGGATTCAAAATCGTTAAACGATGGAAAGGTCTCAACCGGTTCAGAGGATTCAGAAATTGGTTCCGGCTCTGGAATAATTTCTTTAATTTCTTCCGGTTCAACAATTTTCTCCAACGGTTTTTCAGCCGGTATCCGGTTTACATCGAAGAATTCCTCTGCCGGGTTTGCATCGTGTAAATTTCCGGTAACATCGGGTTCAGGGAGAGTCGCTTCACCGCTAAGCAGGCTGAACAGAGCTTCATCAAGATCATTAAAAACCGGTTCGGGCGGAGGTTTTATATTTTCTGTTTCGGGTAATTCAAATTCAGGTTTTGGAATACCGTCTTCATTCAGCATGGTGTATTCATTGAACAGAAAATCTTCCTCTTTCTGTAATACTGATCCGGTTTCAGCCGGAGTTGAAGATTCTTCTGTTTCAGTAAGGTCAACTTCCGACTTTGGGATCCCGTCTTCATTAAGAAAGGCATTCAGTTCAAAATCCGGGCTTTTTTCGTCAACCGGTTCCGGCGTTGTCTGATCCGGAACGCTCGATTCTTCTATAGGTTGAATCAGGTTAGATGTATCGGGTCTGGTTGTATCGGCAATCGATTTAAAAAAATCTTCGTCCCCGGTTGCCGGTTTACTCTCTTCCGAAAGCTGAAAATCCTCCTTTGTAGAACTTCCGATTTTCAAATCATCTACTGAGGAAGTTGGTTTTAGATTTTCTATTTCAGTGTCGATTTCAACAGCCGGCAAACGGAGATTTTCATAAACCTGGTCATCCTGTTCAATCAGGTTTTCAATCTCATTTTTCGAAAGTGCGATTATGTAAGAGTCCCTTAATGCAACGGCGGTTGAGAATCGGGATGTTTCTTCAAAATATTCATCGTTGCCAACAAATTCATCCTGTGAAAAGATATATGATTTAGGTTTGCCCAGCATTCTTTTTTTAAGGAGATTTATTTCGCCTGAAATAATCAGGTAGATGGTATCTGCATTGTCTCCCTCGCGGTACAGGATTTGTCCTTCTGAAATTGTCATAAGTTTTCCCTTAATACCGCTGTAGTCGATTCTATTAATATCAACATTTTTTAGTAATTTGTTTCTGCTCAACACTATAGATAACTGATTTTCCATCTAACCCGGTTTTGAAAGTTTATTAATGAATAATTCCGAAATAAATAATTCCTTAAAACATCTCTCAAGAAACGACAAAATTATGTCGTCATTAATCAAAAAGTTCGGCAGGTGCAATTTACAACCTCACGGGCAATACTTCAATTCATTGTTGCGCTCAATCATAGGCCAGCAGTTATCTGTAAAAGCCGCAGACTCAATTTATAGGAGGTTTACAGAGCATTTTAAGGGAAATCCTTCTGCCGGTAAAATTCAAAGAGAAGACGATCTAATCCTCCGGCGGATTGGACTGTCGAATGCAAAAGTAAAATACGAAAAGGATCTTGCGCTGAAGGTAAAAGAGGGAATAATAGATATGGATAGTTTAGCAAAAAAGAGTGATGAACAGATTATAGAAGTGCTTACAAAGGTAAAGGGAATCGGATTATGGACCGTACAAATGTTTCTGATATTCACGTTAGGAAGATCGGATATACTTCCTGTAAATGATCATGGAATACGCCGGTCAATTATGCTAAATTACGGACTCAAAAAATTACCCGACGGCAAAAGAATAGAACAGCTTGCTAAAAAGATGGGCTGGCACCCGTACTGTTCCATAGCAAGTCTTTATCTCTGGAAAAGCCTGGATAGTAAATTTGAAACTATAATGGAGTAAGAGCATCATATTGATGGAAGAATTAAAACTAATTGAACTTGCACAGCGCGGCGACAGGAAAGCACTGACCGAACTTGTAAAGAATTACGAACAGACGATCTACAATTTCTCGTTTAAAATCTGCCGTAATAAGGATCGGGCCGAACACACAATGCAGGAGACATTCTTAAGCATGGTTAAGAATATCGGCCAGTTCAGCGGACAATCGAAACTTTCCACTTGGTTATACCGTGTTGTTGCAAACCACTGCCTGATGCTTGCGCGCAGTGAAACAAAATCGGGATTCACTTCATTCGATGACGATGAAGCTTTCATCGACGAAAAGAACATAGCCGACTGGAAAGTTACTCCCGACCGTGTAACAGAGAACAACGAGCTAAAGAATATACTGGACGAATCAATTAACAAACTGGCGCCGGAGTACCGGATTGTTTTTCTTTTGAGGGACGTTGAAGGATTATCGACTGAGGAGACTGCTAAAATTGTAGAGCTTTCTGTACCTGCTGTTAAATCCCGGCTTCACCGGGCGAGAGCTTTTTTAAGAGACGAATTAAACGAGAGATTTAAGTATGAACGACTATAAAACAACAATAAAAACCGAATTGCCGACATGCAAGGATGTAATGACTCACATCTGCGACAACCTCGGCGAAGAATTAAATTCACCAAAGTGCATCGAGATAAAAGCTCACCTTGAAAAATGCGATAACTGTCAGCACTATTTTAAATCGGTTGAAACGACAATTCAGTTTTACAAAAAATATAACGTTGAGCTTTCAGATGATGCACACAACAGACTGCTCGATTTTTTAGGATTGAAGGAATAAAAAAACCCGTACAGCATTGCCGTACGGGTTAAATAAACAATACTTCGGTTTCAACCTTTCTTCAGATAAACATTTCCGTTAATAGTATTGATCTTAACTTTATGTTTACCGCCATCCACAGATGCTTTTCCGGTCAATATTTTACGCGCGGAACCTTTATTTTTTATCCATTCTTTCGACACTTCTTCGTTCAGTTTGAAATCGCTTATAATTTTCACATCTCCTTCATATTTTTTCGTAAAAGCTATTTCAACTTCTATGTCCATCGAAAGGCCTGCAGGAACTGTTAAAGTAATATCGCCCCCCATTGATGTGAGAGAAACGCTTCTTTCCCCTTTATCGGGATCGCCGATCATCCGGGCTTCAATGTCTCCGCCCATTGTCCGGGCTTTAATTGATCCATCGACAGATTTTATTTCAATATCGCCACCCATAGTTTCGGCTTCCACAAATTTTTCGGCATGGTTAATAGTAATTTCGCCCCCCATAGTTTTAACTTTAGCGCCGTTGAGAGCGCGGTCTACTTCTATCGGGCCTCCCATAGTAGAAATATTTACTTCGCTGCCGGTAGATCCGCTGCTGCTTTTCACATTTACCTGTTTAACTTTACCGCCCATTGTTTTAGCGTTCAGATCGCCTGTTACATTTTCAACAAGTACATCACCGCCCATTGTATGAACTTTTCCGTTCACTTCGCAGTCTTTAACGCTAATTTCGCCCCCCATAGTAGAGAGATCGAGATTGCCTTTAAGGTTTTTAAGGTCAATTTCGCCACCCATAGTTTTGCCGCTCATTTTTCCATTCACATTATAGATCTTTACTCCGCCGCCCATGGTATTAAGTTCAACATTATAGTTATTCGGTACTTTCACCACGACTTTTTCATTTGAATTGTAGCTGTCGTCATCACCGTCATAATAAGAGCTGATTTCAACGTCATTACCGCTTTGTTCCATTTCTACAATAATTTCTTCTGAATCGCGGCCTTTAACCGTAACATCCGCGCTTACTACATCTTTATTCCACCCTTCAATAGAAATAGATCCTCCGGTTCTGAGGTCGATTGTAAGAACTCCTCCTGGTTTTACATTAAAATCCTTCTGATATTTTTTCTCGGCCATGAAATTGTTTAAGCCGCTTTTCCTTGAAAGCTTCATCGGATTTTCAAAAGAGAGTGATGCCGGCACAGCCGCAATAAAGACAACACCGATTAATGTAATTACGAATATTAGAATTAACTTTTTCATGATTGGTCCCCCGTCCATTATTACTTAGATAGCTTTTTAATAATTATGTTTTCGTTATTCGAACTCGCATAGATTTTACCGCCACCGCCGTTTATATCATAAAGGGCTCTTATTTTACGCTCCTTATCATCGGTGGTATATGATTTTGCTTCAAACTCGGACTGGATTTTGAAATCATTTTTCATATACTTCCAGTTGCCTCTTACTCTTATTTCAGCCTCGACAGTTGCTTTAGCGTTCGGCAGAAGATTAATTTCTATCCTGCCGTTATTAACCTGGATATTGCTTGAACTGCCTGCCGAAGGATTGATACTAATCGAAACATTTCCCGACGTTGACCTTGCATTCACATTGCCTGAAATATTTTGAAGAATTATATCGCCTGCATTTGTGGAAGCATCAACGAATCCTGAACCGCTTTTAACAACAAGGTTTCCTCCGAAAGTCTGCATTGCGACCCTTCCGTTAAAATTCTCAATTTCAACGCTACCGCCCATAGTCTTAAGCTGGGAATCACCTCCAAGATTTTTAACATCGATATCACCGCCGTAGGTAACTGCTTCGATTCCGGAAAGCGCTTTCGACACCCTAATATCCCCGCCCATCGTATTTACTTTTGCAGTTTCGCCGATAACTTCACCAATAGTAATATCTCCGCCCATTGTTGAAAGAAGTAGTCCTCCTTCAATATTTCCAACAGAGAGGTCACCGCCCTGCGTATTAATTTTTACTTTTCCCTTAACATTTTTTGTTGAAATATCGCCGCCCATCGTAATGAGTTCAACATTTCCTATAACATTTCCTTTTACTAATATGTCCCCGCCGGTAGTTTTAGCATCTATGTTGAATTGCAAAGGAATATTTGCTTCGAGCTCAATTTCCTCGCCCCATCCCCACTCGGAGCTGTATTTTACAACAACATTATTTCCTTCCAGAAACACTTCAACGTTTTTCACTTCATTGCTTTCAACATTTTTAACTTTGACATAGACTTCATTTTTATCCCATGTTGTTAAACTTATCGATCCGGGATTAATATCGATAATCATTTTGCCTCCCTTATTCACCTTAAAGGATTTTGTAAAATCCTGAAGGTCATTACCAATACCGCTTGTATAGACAGCGGAACAGAGGAGTACAAAAAGCACGGTTAGAAAATTTCTCGTTTTCATATTAATTAACCTCCTTAATTAGCGATGCGGCTCTCAGTCTAATAAAATCACTCTGATCACTTTCCGCTTTTCTATTTAACACGTTGATTACTTTTTCATCCAGCGAATTACCCTGAACTTTCAGATTAGCAAGAGCATTGATCGCTGAAACACGAAGTCCGGAATTAGTATCGTTCGAAAGAACGAACAGGTATGCATCGCGGACTTCCGGATCGAATGGAAATTTTTGAAGAACATTAAGTGCCTCTCTCCTGACGGCCGGATTGTCGTCGGTCTTCAGCGCGGTTATAAGTGCTTCTTTAACCTTGGGATCGGGAATAAACTGTTCCTGTTCGATCTGCGTAGCAATTGTATTTACTGTTCTTAATTTTAAACCGGGATTCTCCTGTGTTACAAGGGCGGTTGCCAGAGCACGCTGTATTACCGGGTCGTCTGGTCTCCCTTTATAGCTGATCGGTGAGGTCCCCCCGACTCCGCCGAACAAAACTTCTATCTCTCCACCTTCAAAGAAAGGATTTGGAATTTTTATGTTGGATATTCTGGTTTCGTAGGATTCAATATTATCCAGGTCCACCGATTGAGTATTAGTAGCTACGGGAAGATTATTTGATGAATAAAAGAGGAAGTAACCAACAAAGACGCCGATAAACAGCAGGGTTAAGGAACCGAAAGAGATTTTATAGTTCACAACAAAAATATTTTTGAGCCATGCAAGAATTTTATTCTCTGCAGGTTCCTTTGCCGCTTCATTTCTTATTGACCGCATCAGTTCATTCCTCGCAGATACAAGAAGCCGTTCATCTGTTTCAGGGGGACGGTTCGACTGAAAAGCCTCATAAAACTGTTTCAGTGAATCGAACTCTCTACTAAACTCATCGTTTTCCAAAATAATATTCTCAACTTCGATCCTTTTTTCATTATCGAGTTCGTTCATCAGGTAAAGCTGAGCAAGTTCCAAAAATTTTTCTCTTTTCATTTTATTACTCCTGCCATTCACCTACAATCAGAATGACAATGTTACTTATTTCAAACCTTTTAATTTTTCTCTCATTTTATTTGTTGCTGTAAAAAGGTACCGTTTAATTGTTCCTTCGTTGCACTTCATAATTTCGGCAATTTCTTTAATCTTATAATCCTGATAATATTTAAGAGTGAAAACCATTTTCTGCTGAGGCGGCAATGTTTCGAGAGCATTGTTAATATGTTTCGACAGATCCGATCCCACAGCCTTATCATCTGTTCTCAATTCTCCCGGCAGCTGCTCCGCGAAAGTTGTTGTCGTCTCGTCATCGTAACCGATTTCCCTGTCAATCGATTCATGCTGCTTTTTCCGGTTCTGATATGTGATACAAACATTTGCAGTAATTCTGTAGAGCCAGGTTGAGAACTCGCTTTTGAACTGAAAATTTTTCAGTCCACGGTACACTCTTATAAAGACCTCCTGATAGATATCCTTGGCGTCGTCATCGCTGTTTCTGAACGATTTGGCCATGTTGAGAACATGTTTATCGTACTTAAAAACCAGCTCTTCAAAAGCCGCCATATCCCCCTTCTGTGCATTTGTGATTAATTGAGTATCGTTCAAGCTCATCTTTTTACTTTTCTATTTTGTTTGACTTTGTTGCCAGAAAAAAGGTTGTATATAAAATGCAGAAATTTAGACGCAGAATGAAGAATATTATGGGTTTAATGAGAAAATGTTTAGAAATTAGGGTAAAAGTGAAGGATTTTGAGGAAAAGCTCTTCTTTTAAGTTAGAATTTTTATGCTCTCAATAAAGCAACCTGTATTGCTAGTATCTTCTCTCCGGCTCATAAAAAATCCCACCATTATTATTTAAGCAAGATGTTGACCATAAAAATCGAAATCTCATACTTGAAATTGCAGAAATAATTTCATCTCGCGTAAACGAAAATTAATTATTTCCCCTTACCTTGATTTGCACACTTAGCTATATTTGTATCATTCAATTGGAAAAGTTATCATGAAAAAGAAATTATACCTCTTAACTATCCTTCTATTTATTATTTCTTCTATTATTGCAGCACAGACCGTAAAACTAAAAATTATTGAAAGCACAGATGAACACGGAGCAATTTTTCCATATGATTTTACAGAAATGCGCGGGACAAACAGCTCGGTCGCTCATATTTATTCCTATATAAAACAGGAGAGATCAAAGACTGATCAGGAAGTAATTTTACTGAGCGGGGGTGATATTCTCCAGGGAACACCTGCTGTTTATTATTATAATTTTGAAAAAACAGACGCATCCCACCTGCTTGCCGATGTAATGAACTTTATGAAGTATGATGCAGCTGCCATTGGCAATCACGATATTGAAACGGGTCATCCTGTGTATGACAGATTTAACAAGCAATTAAACTTTCCCTGGATGGCGGCGAATGCAATCGACGCAAAAATCGGCAAGCCGTATTTCACACCATATACCGTTATAAATAAACAAGGCGTTAAAATTGCTATTCTTGGTTTAATCACTCCGCATATTCCTTACTGGCTGCCTGAGAACCTCTGGGAGGGAATTGAATGGGAGGACATGATTAAATCCGCACAGAAGTGGATTGAGATAATTAATGAAAAAGAAAAGCCGGATTTGATAATTGGATTATTTCACAGCGGTATTGATTACACTTACGGAGATCAAAATGGAGACGACGATAAAAACGAAAATGCATCTAAATTAATTGCACAACGCGTCCCCGGTTTTGATATTATTTTCGTAGGACATGATCACAGAGGATGGAACTTTAAGGAGAAAAATCCGCTCGGTGAGGATGTTCAGATTCTGGGAGGATTAAATTCCGGCCGAGATGTTGCTGTGGCTAATTGTGTTTTAACTTTTAACAAAGAAGAGAATAAATGGGAAAAAGAGATAACCGGTGAAATTGTTGAAGCACGAAACTATAAACCGGACCAGGAATTCCTGGATAAATTCAATAATCAGTTTGAAGAAATAAAAAAATATGTCTCACGTCCGATCGGCATATTTGCAGAGGATTTAAGCTCACGCCCGGCTTTGTTCGGAGATAATTCTTTTGCCGATTTTGTTCACGATTTACAGCTTTCTATTACCGGCGCACAGGTTTCATTCACGGCTCCGCTTACTCTTAATGCTCTTGTTAAAAAAGGCGAGGTAAACGTCGGCACTTTGTTTAAACTCTACAGGTACGAAAATCTCCTTTACACAATGCGGTTAACAGGAAAAGAAATAAAAAATTATCTCGAGTTTTCTTACCGGCTCTGGTTCAAAGAAATGAAAAATGCCGATGACCATCTTTTATTGTTCAGCACAGACGAAAAAGGAAACATTAAATATGATTCGCGCAACCAGTCGCCGCAATTAAAAGAACCTTTTTACAATTTTGATTGTGCTGCGGGAATAAATTACACAGTTGACGTTTCGAAAACTGTCGGAAGCAGAATTTCAATTTCGACGCTAAGTAGCGGCGAACCATTCGACTTGAATAAAACATATACGGTGGCGGTAAACTCTTACAGAGGAAACGGTGGCGGAAACCATCTGATTGCCGGTGCAGGAATTGCTAAGGAAGATATTACAAAAAGAATTATTACTTCGACAGATAAAGACCTCAGATATTATGCTATCAAATGGATTGAGAAGATGAGGGTTTACACTCCAAAGACAACTGAAAACTGGAAGGTTATACCGGATGAATGGTGGCAGAATGGAAAAGAAAAAGATTATAAAATTTTGTTTGGCAATTGATTTTAATGAGATAGCAGGAATAAATGCCTTCATTCAATTCATTCGTTCGGTATAGGAAAAAAATGTTTAAAAAAAGCATTAAACCTCTTCTATTTACTTTTTTTGTTCTGCACTCATCTCTCTTAGCTCAATATTCGGTTTCTACATTTGCCGGCACAGATTCCGGATTTGTTAACGGAACTTTAACCGGATCAAAGTTCAACGGTTCATTCGGAATTTGTATTGACAAGGAAGGAAATATCTACATAGCCGATTCAGGCAATAACTGTATCAGGAAAATCAGCATTGACGGAAAAGTATCTACATTTGCCGGAATCGGAGAGGCCGGGAATAATGACGGTGACCGCCTGTCAGCAACTTTCAATTCGCCGACAGGAATTTGTACCGACTATAACGGAAATTTTTTCGTTGCCGACTTTCTTAATCACACAATCCGCAAAGTAGATAGCGATGGAATTGTTACGACTTTTGCCGGATCAGGTCAGCCCGGATTTGCAGATGGATTTTCAGGCAAGGCACAATTCAATTTTCCGCGGGGAATCGCAATAGACGGCTACGGGAATTTATTTGTGGGGGACAGCTGGAATCACCGCATTAGAAAAATTGCTCCCGATGGGAATGTTACGACTTATGCGGGCGGCGGCAGTGATATTGGTCCTGATAGCAAAGGTAGTTGCGTTGATGGTCATTCTGACCAAGCCAGATTCTTTACTCCTTGCGGAGTTGTATGCGACCTTTATGGAAATGTTTATGTTGCAGATGCGCTTAATCATAGAATCAGGAAGATCGATAACTTCCGGAATGTTACAACTGTTGCCGGGTCAGGAGAATCCGGATGGAGTAACGGGAGATTCTCTGACGGTGATTATGAGTCCTCAATGTTGAATACACCAACAGAACTTTCGGTATCGTTTGATGAAGAAATCTATTTCAGCGATACGTTCGGTAATAGGGTTAGAAAAGTAAATCTTGATGGAATCGTTACAACAGTTGCCGGAGATGGGACACCCGGATTTGCTGATGGCGATGGAATGTTATCCAAATTCAATTACCCTCGCGGAATAGTTCTGGATAATGCAGAAAATAAAATTTATGTAATTGATTCAAAAAATTTTAGAATAAGAGTAATAACCTCAGATAAAAAAGATTAGCACGCGAAGATCGCAGAGTAATACGCAGAGTTCGCGGTGAATTATAAATAGATGCTCTATTAGGCATAACGTAAACAGATTAATTGATCATTTATAAAGATGCATATACTTATGTCCGCTTCCCGTATTGAAGAGAATTACTGTTTCGTCATCTTTGATCCAATTGATTGATTTCATTTTTTTCATTGCAGCCAGCGTTGCGCCTCCCTCAGGAGAGGCGAAGATTCCGGTAGTTCTTCCGATCTGTTTTGCGGAGTTTACAAGCTCTTCATCGGTAACAGATACTGCTGTTCCGTTACTTTCTCTTATTGCTCTCAGTATCAGGAAGTCGCCTATAGCGGCCGGGACACGTAATCCGTCGGCAACCGTCTTAGCGCCTTTCCACATTTCGGCAAATTCTTTTCCTTCTTCAAATGCTTTTACCATCGGAGCGCATCCGGATGATTGAACAGAGACCATACGCGGACGTTTAGAGCCGATCCATCCTAGTTTTTCCATCTCGTCAAACGCTTTCCACATTCCTACGAGTCCGGTTCCGCCACCTGTCGGATAGATTATTACATCGGGAAGATTCCAGTTCAACTGTTCTGCAATCTCATATCCCATTGTTTTCTTCCCTTCAATTCTGAAAGGTTCTTTCAGAGTAGATACATCGAAGCGGCCGAATTCTTTTACGCCTTCGGCGGCAAGTTTACCGCAATCATTAATTAATCCATTAACAAGAGTTACTTCCGCACCAAGAGCCTTACATTCAGCAATAAAAGGTTCAGGCACATCTTTAGGCATAAAGACAAACGATTTCATTCCGGCAAGAGCCGCATATGCGCTCATCGCGCCCGCAGCATTTCCCGCAGATGGTATAGATACTTCCCTGATGCCGAGTTCATATGCTTTGGAAATCGCGACACATAATCCTCTCGCTTTGAACGATGTAGTCGGATTTAATCCCTCATCTTTTATGTAAAGATTTTTTATTCCTGATTCGAAACCAAGAGTTGTGGATTTAATCAGTGGAGTAAATCCTTCGCCCAAAGACAATCTGAATTTCTGATTTTCGAGAGGAAGCATTTCAGAATACCGCCAGAGAGTTTTTTCTCTCTCCTTCAATATTTCTTTTTTAAATACTTTTCTTGCTGAATCAACATCATACCTTGCAAGCAGAGGTTTCCCGCAATCGGGGCATAAATTCCAGATTCTGTTTTTATCAAAAGTTTTTTTGCAATAACCGCATTCAAGGTGAGAATAGTAATTCATGAAATTCCCCACATTATTCATTTGGAAAATAATCAAATCAAAGGAATTTTCTAAAATTTCCACATTTTTCAACCATATAGGGGGTAATAAAAAAG
This sequence comes from Melioribacteraceae bacterium, assembly GCA_035362835.1. Lineage (NCBI taxonomy): Bacteria > Pseudomonadati > Ignavibacteriota > Ignavibacteria > Ignavibacteriales > Melioribacteraceae > Melioribacteraceae bacterium. The sequence continues at coordinate 1,522,188 of DAOSDY010000001.1, read as the reverse complement.
GTACCGGATTTTTTTTCGCATACTACGAAACCTTTCGTATAACCGGGCGTCTGAATATTCAAAGATCCGGAGTTTTATATGAGTAAGAAACAGATTCCGAAGCCGACTGATTCTGAGCTTGAGATACTTCAGATTTTATGGAGGAACGGACCTTCTACAGTTAAAATAGTAAATGAAAATCTGAATCAGAAAAAAGATGTCGGATACACAACTACACTCAAGCTGATGCAGATCATGTTCGATAAAGGTCTGGTTAAAAGGAATGAGGAGGAAAGAAGTCATGTCTATTCAGCTTCGCTTGAGGAGGATCAGATTCAGACGGCATTAATCGATAAACTTCTTGAAACGGCTTTCAGCGGATCGGCGGCCAAACTTGTTATGCAGGCTCTCGGCAACAGCAAACCTTCCAAAGATGAATTGAATAAAATCAGAGAACTGATTAATAACATTGATCGGGGGGATCAATGAACTTTATTTACAATTTAATCCCGGAAAATTTTATTGAAGCCGTCGGATTAACAATTTTTCATTCAATCTGGCAGGGACTCATTATTTCCCTTGTTCTTGGAATAGCCCTTTCAATTCTTCAAAAAAAGAATTCGAGGCTGCTCTATAAAATATCTGTCGCTGCTCTTTTATTCTTCGTTATATGTTCAATGGCTACGTTTTCAGAAGTATATTCAACCGATAAGAATCCCGGTCCGGGTACTCAATCAGAAGAAACGAGAGTACAAGTCTTAGGCTTAATTGAAATTGAAAATGAGACAGAGTCAGGCACATCTTACGTCTTCTCGAATATTTTTAATGAATCGAAATCTTTTTTTGACTTTTACAGAACAGAAATATTTTTTGTATGGATAGCAGGGCTATTGTTTTTTTCGTTCCGGTTTGCCGGCGGCGTGATTTATGTCCAGAGATTACGAGGCTCGGGCGTTAACCATCTACCGGATTTCTGGGATCAGAAAATTAAATCACTTTCTGCCCGGGCAAAAATTAATCGGCCTGTCTCGGTATTGGAATCGGTTCTTGTTAATGTTCCGGTTGCAATCGGGTATTTTAAACCGTTAATACTGCTGCCGATAGGAATTCTTGCAGGCATTCCGCATAATCAGGTTGAAGCAATAATTGCTCACGAACTGGCTCATATCAAACGTTATGACTTTCTGGTTAATCTTTTTCAGAGTTTAGCAGAAGCAATTTTCTTTTACCATCCAGCTGTCTGGTGGATCTCATCAATAATACGCCGGGAGCGGGAAAACTGCTGCGATGATATCGCATTGCAACTATGCGGCGATACAGTTTTATATTCAAATGCACTATTAAACATACAGGAGTTTCGCGGCAGGCGGTCAACTCTAGTCCTTGCCGCCAATGGAAATGGAAAACAACTTTACAGGAGGATAAAAAGAATGAACGGAAAAACCAACAACCGTCTCTCCTACGGGATTAAATTCGCCGCCTTTGCTGCACTTATAATTCTTCTGGCGGTAGCTTCTTTATACTCAGGCAATTCATTTGCAAACTTGAAGGGAAAAACTAACTACGCATCCTTCTTCAACAATCCGATCGAACCGGAAATCGATAATAATTCGAATACTGAAACTTACCCAAACTTTTTTTCAGCACCGGATACAAGCGGGTTGAAAAAGGGAAAACGGACTTTAAGATTCACGGAAAAGGAAAATGGCGAGAGGATCCGTTATAAGGCAAGATTGGAGGATGGCAAACTAATCAGTCTTTCAATTAACGGCGAAAAAGTACCGGACAACGAGTTGAACAGATACGAATCCAAGATTCAGAAAAAATTTGACGAATACGAGTATGAATTGCAGGAATACAAAAAAAATAAAGAAGAGTATCAGAAGATCGCTCGGGATTACAAAGAAAAAATGAAAGAGTTACGGGATAAAATGAAAGATCTTCAGAAAGATAATTTTGACTTTGATTTTGAGTTCGATATACCACAACCGGACTTATCCGAACTTCGCGAAGCGATGAAAGACCTGAGGAACGAACTGAAGGATGGATTTGCAGATCACTCTTTCGTTGTACCACCGATTCACATCCCGAAAATTGAAATCCCCCCAATTCATATTCCTCCGGTTCCTCCAATTGCATTCGACGAGGAGGAATGGGATCAATGGAAAGATGACTTAAAAAATAATATGGAAGAGTTCCGCGAAAAAATGAAAGAACATAAGTGGAATATGGGAGAGTTTAATGAGAACATGAAAGGTTTCAACGAAAAGATGAAAGAGTTCAGTGTCGAAATGAAAAAATTCGGAGCTTTTATAAAAGAAATGAAAGCTGAACTTGTTGTGGATGGAATTATCGGCAGCGATGACGAAATAGACGAGTTGGTTCTCTCGGAGGATAAAATGGAAGTGAACGGTAAGAGGGTTTCGGCCGATTTACATAAGAAATACAAAGATCTGTATGAAAAACACACCGGGAAAAAAATAGAAGGGAAAAACAAAATTAGAATTAATGATTGAGTAAAAATTAAACTGAAGCGTCAGTCCAGGCATACCATTCCTAGAGTGACGCTTTTTTTAATTATTCAGAATTGCCAAAGATTCCTTAACTAGGTCCTCAATTGATATATTGGGATTCCTGTCAGTAACAGCACGTACCGCACGGTCCGCAACTTTCTGATTATAACCGAGATTAACAAGTGCCGCGATCGCATCTCCCCGGACACTTGAAATCCCTATCGATGAGTCACCGGAGCTTCCTGCCAGGGATTCAACTTTGTCCCGCAATTCAACCATCATCCGCTCTGCGGTTTTTCTACCAATTCCGGGAACTGAAATTATTCGAGAAAGGTTTCCGGTTTTAAGTGCTTCTTTTAATTCGTCAATTTGAATACCCGATAAAATACTCTGAGCCGTTTTAGGACCGATTCCGCTTACACTAATTAACAGTTCAAACATCTCCTTTTCGGCAATAGAATAAAATCCATAAAGATCGAGTGCGTCCTCTTTTACACTTAAGTAAGTGTAGAGAGAAACTTCTTCCCTGTCTGCAATTTTTTCGAAAGTACTTATCGAGATATTTACGAAATAACCTACACCACCTACATCAATAATAATCTTTGTAGGTTTTTTCGAGATTATTTTTCCGCTGAGATAGCCAATCATAATTGTAGACCTTAATTATTACCCGATTAATTTTTCAGGATTCGATTCAACGAATTCTTTCCAGTTTCTGCTTTTCTTATTTGGAGCCGAAACCTTAAAAGCATGACAGACAGCAACGGCTAATGCATCGCTCTCATCAAATTTAACTTTCGCCTTACGTATAAAAAGCAGTTTTCTTATCATATACTGAACCTGTTCTTTAGAAGCAGCGCCGTTGCCCACAACAGCTTTCTTAATTTCTCTCGGCGAATATTCTCTTATTTCAAGATTATTATTAATTGCCGCAAGAAGAGAGACTCCTCGCGCATAACCTATCTTTAGAGCCGACTGAACATTCTTTCCGTAGAATGAGGTTTCCAGAGAAAATTCCTGAGGGATAAATTTCTTGATGAGTAAATCAAGCTCATTATAAATCAACTGAAGTCGGGGGGCAAATTCCTTTGTGGCAGGAATTTTAATTATTCCGGAAGCAACATGAGCAAGCTCGTTCCCTTGAAAATCAACAATACCATAACCTGTAAAAAGTGTTCCGGGGTCAACACCAAGTATTCTCATAATGGTCAGTCTATAAAATCCGCATTAGTAAATACATTTTGAACATCGTCGCATTCTTCAAGGGTGTCGATCAACTTCATCATTTTTTCAGCTGTATCGCCTGAAAGAGGGAGGTGATTTTTTGCAACCCACTGCAATGATGCGTTTTCGATATTGAATTTTTTATCAATCAGCATTTTTCTAACCGGCTCAAAAGACTCTAGCGAAGTAGTGATAACAAAAAATTCTTCCTCTGTTTGAAGATCCTCTGCGCCGGCTTCAAGAACAATCTCCATCATTTCATCTTCCGACCTACCTTCTCTTCCGACAGTAATAACGCCTTTATGTTCAAACATCCAGGCAACAGATCCGGTCTCACCCATATTTCCGTTTCCTTTGCTGAAGATGTGCCGTATCTCCGCAACAGTCCGGTTTTTATTGTCTGTAGCGACTTCAACAAGCAAAGCGGCGCCGCCCGGTCCGTAACCTTCATATGTAAGTTCGCTAATCTGGGATCCTTCAAGTTCGCCGGTAGCTTTTTTAATTGCGCGTTCTATATTATCTGCGGGCATATTAGCGGCTTTGGCATTATCAATAGCCAGACGGAGACGCGGATTTCCGTCCGGATCTCCTCCGCCCTGCCGGGCAGCGATTGTAATTTCTCTGATCAGCCGCGTAAAAATTTTTCCGCGCTTAGCATCGAGCGCTCCTTTTTTACGCCTTATGGTAGCCCACTTTGAATGTCCGGACATAAATTAACTCCCGGTTCTAATTTTCTATATTTCTTTTATCTGAAGATCCTTGAGTCGGATCTGAGGATACGATTTTCCATCCTTCGTGGTCGATTCAATGGTGTACACAATATCAACCAAATTTTTTTCTTTATCAATACGGCTCGCGAAACCGCCGAGATTGAATCCGATAGCATCAAAAACTTTATCATTACCATTCTGCTTGAAACAGGTGACAAGATGGTTAGTGCCAACAATTCTCGGAGGATAAATAAGAGATACATTCTCGCTGACGAATACAGGCCTTAGATTACCCGGTCCGAACGGAGCAAACTGATCCAGAATGCGTAAAAATTTTGGGGATATTTCTGAGAAGGCAAGCTTCGCATCAATCTGAATCTCCGGAAGAATATCGCTCTCCCTCATATTAGTTTTCAAAATGGAATTGAATCGTTTTCTGAACTCATCAATTTTCTCTATCTCTACCGCAAGTCCTGCGGCTGCTTCATGACCTCCGAATTGCAAAAGAAGATCCTCGCATCCCTGCAGTGCTTCATAAATATTAAAACCGGGTATACTCCTTGCAGATCCTTTAGCAACACCGTCGATCGTTGTCAGCATAACCGACGGTTTATGAAACTTTTCTACTAGTCGCGACGCAACAATTCCGATTACGCCCGGATGCCAGTCGTTATCATGAAGAACAATTCCCAGATCGGCGTCCAGATTCACGGAAGTTTCAACAATGTCGATTGCGTGTGAAAATGTTGCCTCATCGATAGTACGCCGTTTTGTATTTTCATCTTCGAGAACCTGCGCAAGTTCAACAGCCTTATTCGGATCGCCGGTTGTAAAAAGTTCTACCGCCCTGTTTGCGTCGCCCAGTCTTCCCACAGCATTTACTCTTGGTGCTATAGTAAATACTATTTGTCCCGCGGTTAGATTACCCGGTTCCATTCTTGCGCTTTTTATTAATGCGGCAATCCCGGGTCGCGGATTTGCGTTGATCAAATCGAGCCCTTCTTTTACAAGCACTCTGTTCTCATCAACAAGAGGTACAATATCTGCCGCACCTGCCAAAGCTACTAGGTCGAGGTACTTAAGAGCCATGTCCTTCTTGCCGATCCTGTCCCCTACCGCCGAAGCTAATTTAAATGCAACACCGGCACCCGAAAGATGTTTGAACGGGTAATTACATCCCGGTTTAATCGGATCAAGAATTGCATAAGCTTTCGGGAGTTCTTCTTTCGGCTGATGATGATCGCATACTATTACATCAATACCGAGTGAATTAGCGTGTTCGATTTCTTCAACCGCCGTTATTCCGCAATCAACAGAAATTATGAGATCCGTCTTTTGTTCTTTAATATAATCGATGCTCTGAATCGACATTCCATATCCTTCTGTAAGACGGTTCGGAATATATGTTTCAACATCAGCGCCGAGTTCTTTCAGGAAAAGATACATTAACGCGGCAGAACAGGTTCCGTCTACGTCATAGTCGCCGTAGATATAGATTTTTTCATTATTTGTTAGAGCATTAATAACGCGGATAGATGCTTCCTGCATTCCGTTCATTAGGAATGGATCGTGAATCGTTGTAAGCGACGGGCGGAAGAAATTCTTTGCTTCAAAGAAATTTGTGATATTCCTTTGTATCAGGATTGAAGCAAGAGCATGGGAAATATTTAAGCTGTCGGATAATGCAAGAATCGATTTCTCATCCGGAGCTTCTTTCAACTTCCATCGGGTTTTTGCCATATTTCAATTTATAGAAGAACACCGATGATGATTCAGCGTCTGTAAGCCGAATTCTGTTCCCCGGTATAACCGAGGCGGCAGTTATTTATCTAGCCACGGCATTGCTGCCGTAATCCAGCGGTCCACCCGAAGGCAAATCTGTTTTGCAACAGAATTTCAAGGCGAACAACCCTGCCCCGATTGAAAGATCATAAGACCCATCAGATCGGGGTACCTTCTGCTTGACCTTGCACCAGGTGGGGTTTGCCCTGCAACGATGTTACCATCGAAGCGGTGAGCTCTTACCTCGCCTTTTCACCCTTACCCCTCGCTATCAACTCGGGGCGGTATGTTCTCTGTGGCACTTTCCGTGACTCAAGACTTGCGTACTTGAGCCCCCGGGAGTTACCCGGCACCTCGTTCTGCGGAGTTCGGACTTTCCTTCCTCCCGTCTAAAACGGGAGGGCAACTGCCCAACGCGAATCATCAACTGTTCTTCTACTTACTCTTTTATTTAACATATTTTTTACCAACTGTCTCAAATATAATAAATTTTAGTTCTGACTGCATTACAAATAATTTGCCATACTCGAGCACCACGATGTATCTTTGACAAACAAAATTTAATCGATTGGGAGTTTTATATGGATTCCGGGCAAATAAGGACATTTCTGAATAAAATAGAGCTTTTTTTTGATTTGAACGACGACGAGAAAGAATTACTTACAAAAAACTTTGAGGTAAAGGATTACCTTATCAACTCGCATCTTTTCGTTGAGAATACACAGAGAAAAAATCTCTATATCATATTTGACGGCGAGGTTGAGTTATACAAGAAAACTCCATTCGGCGAGGAAAAACGGTTATCAATTTTTTCCAAGCATGATTTCCTGGGTGAAGGAGCCTTAATAGACGATTCCCCTCACTCAACTTCAGCGCGCGCTACGTTGAATACTACCGCCCTGGTTTTGCCGAGAGAAAAATTCAAGGAAGTACTTAAAATTGAACCGGACATTCCTATTAAGATTTTTTCAAGGATGGCTAAAGTAATATTCCGCAGAATGCAGTTTGCTAACTCACGGGTTATCAACCACGGCGCGCAGTATCAGTCAGGCCGATCCAGAACCGAACACGATCTTCTCGGTGACAGAGAAGTTCCTCAGGAAGTTTATTACGGCATTCAGACTCTGCGCGGGATGGAAAACTTTAATATAAGCGGAGTAACAATTTCATTTTATCCTCTCCTGATCGAAGCGCTTGCTGCTGTCAAGATGGCCGCTGCCAAGGCAAATTACGATCTGGGACTTTTATCGAAACCAATTACCGATTCTATTGTTCAGGCATGCCGTGAAATAATGAGCGGTAAGTATCACGGTTATTTCGTAATCGATATGGTCCAGGGCGGGGCGGGAACATCGACTAACATGAACGCTAACGAGGTAATTGCAAACCGCGCTCTCGAAATTTTAGGTTATGAAAAAGGGGATTACAAATATTGTCACCCCAACAATCATGTTAACCTGTCGCAATCTACAAACGACGCATATCCTACCGCAATAAAAATTGCAATCATAAACAGTAATAAAAAACTTGTTGAGGTACTGGGTAATTTAATCGAATCGTTTCATAAAAAAGCCAGGGAGTTTTCCGGTGTTATCAAAATGGGAAGAACCCAGCTTCAGGATGCTGTGCCAATGACACTCGGACAAGAATTTGAGGCCTATGCCGTTACGCTTGAAGAAGAGATATCGCGCCTTGAAGAGAATGCACGACTTTTCCTTGAAGTTAACATGGGCGCCACTGCGATAGGTACAGGGATTAATTCCGATCCGGATTACGGGAAAAAATGCGTTGAACATCTACGCGAATCAACAGGGTTAAATGTTGTACTCGCAAGAAATCTTGTAGAAGCGACTCAGGATACAGGCGCCTTCGTAATTTACTCCTCGGCGGTTAAACGTTTAGCGGTCAAACTTTCCAAAATCTGTAATGATCTGCGCTTGTTATCCTCCGGCCCCCGGACAGGGTTACACGAAATTAATCTTCCGCCGATGCAGCCGGGTTCCTCTATAATGCCCGGTAAAGTAAATCCCGTTATTCCCGAGGTGGTCAATCAAATAGCATTTAAAGTTATAGGGAACGACCTTACCGTTACACTCGCCGCAGAAGCAGGACAGCTTGAACTGAACGTTATGGAGCCTGTAATTGTCCAGAGTATTTTTGAATCGATTGAAATGCTTAAGAACGGAATGAATACCCTAAAGTATAAATGTATAGACGGAATTACGGCAAACGAAGATCATTGCCGTCAGCTCGTACAAAACAGTATCGGGCTCATAACCGCTCTGAATCCTTACCTGGGATATGAGATGTCAACAAAAATTGCCAAGGAGGCAATGGAGCAGAACCGCGGTGTTTATGAACTTGTTCTCGAGAAAAATCTTCTAAGCAAGGAGGAACTCGACCGGATTCTTTCTCCCGAGAATATGCTCAAACCTCAAAAGATGAAATAATTTTATTAATTACTCATCAGATTTGAAAAGAAGCGCATATTCTTAGAAGATGAATTGCTTATTATTATTTTGATTACGGCAGTAAGTGGTACGGAAAGAAACATGCCGATTATGCCCCAAATATAACCCCAAAGCATCAACGAAAAGAGTATTACAAGCGGATTTAAGCCGAGACGGTCGCCGAATATCTTCGGTTCTATAATGTTCCCTATTATATTCTGAATAAGAATAAGAGTTGCCATAACAAGCAGAGCATATCCAAAAGATTCATACTGAAGCAGCGTCATCAACGAAATAAGCATAACGGCTATTACAGAACCTATGTTGGGAATGAAATTTAACAGAATCGTAAGCACCGCCCATACGATAAAGAATTCAACACCGAACAACCATGTAACAATACCAACGATTATTCCGAGTACAAGACTTATCACGAATTTTGTAATTATATATTTCTGAACTTTCTCTGTAATATCTTTAAATGTTTTCTGGAGCTTCGATTCCCGCTGAATAGTCATAGTAGCAAAATCTTCATCGTTAGTAGAATTCTGTACTGTCTCTGATTCTTTGTTGTATAATTCTTTCTTTAATTTCTTAAGTGAGGATTTCACTCCCTTTTCAACATAGCGAACCCTGATTGCTTCAACAATTCTGTCGTGCCCGCTGCTTATAAATATGAAGAAAAAAAGTATAAGGAATATATAAGTAACAACATCAAGCGTTGAGGAAAAAACACCTCCGGCCAAACCTGTAAGGTCAGATGAGCCAATAAATTCGAATAAATTAAAATCACTAAGTGTTTTTTCGTCAATACCTATTGAACCGGCTGCCTGAACTATCAAATTGTTCAGTTTAACTTCGAACAGAGGAAGTTTTTTTCCGAACTCAATAAATGCATCGACTACAAGTTTGGAAGCAAACCAGATAAATCCAATAGATATAAGAATATTTATAAATATAGAAATGCCGTGCGGAATCCTGATTTTTAACAAAAGTTTGTTTAGAGGCTCGAAAAGAAAAAAGAGGAAATAGGCAATAACAAGAGGGAGAAAAATATGCTGAAGCTCTCTCAGGACAAATAGAATGATAATAATTCCGAGGACAGAAATAAAAAATTTAATTACTGGATCTGTTCCGGTCTTTTTCATATCAATATCCTCTTTGGTAATTTAAAATAATCAAAAAATGAGATTTTTCTATAGATTAAATTTCTTAAATTGAAGTCCGGATAAGTCAGCTAACACTATAGCGGGGTATGTGCTTGAAAAAAAATATTTTTTTAATACTGCTTCTTCTCTTTTCAATTTCCCTATTTATTTCTTCTGGTTGTGAAAGTCGTGAAAATTCCGATCTATTAAATGAACCTGTATCTTTTCAGCCGCCGGACTGGAGTTACAACGCATCAATATATGAAGTTAATCTTCGTCAATACACGAAAGAAGGGACATTCAAAGCATTTGCCGATCATCTTCCAAGATTAAAGGAAATGGGAATTGATATACTCTGGTTTATGCCGGTTCATCCGATTGGAGTTAAGAACAGGAAAGGAAGTCTCGGCAGTTATTACTCCGTACAAAACTTTAAAGAAGTGAATCCGGAATTCGGGTCGCTTCAGGATTTCAAATCTTTAGTCGATAATGCTCATCAGCTCGGCATGTATGTTATTTTGGATTGGGTGGCAAACCATACTTCCTGGGATAATGTTTGGGTTGAATCTAATCCGGAATTTTACACACGGGATAAACAAGGCAACCTGGTTTCCCCATTTGACTGGTCCGATGTAATAGATCTTAATTATGAAAATAAGGAACTCTGGAACAGCATGCGCGACGCAATGAAATTCTGGGTTGATGAATACGATATTGACGGCTTCAGGTGCGATGTGGCCGCGATGGTTCCTCTCGAATTCTGGAAGTGGCTTCGTCCCCAACTTGAAACTAATAAGCCGCTTTTTATGCTTGCAGAGGCTCATGAACCTGAACTTCACAATGCATTCGATATGACTTATAATTGGCAGCTGAAAGATCTATTTGTGGGAATTGCCGAGGGAAGGAAGAGTGGAGTCGATCTGCACCGGTATTTTTCAGAGGAAAAAACTACCTATCCTGCCGGTTCTTTCCGGATGACCTTCACTACAAACCACGATGAAAACTCCTGGCACGGGACAGATAATGAGAGATTCGGCGATTTTGCGAAGCAATTTGCGGTAATTTCCTGCCTGGTAAATGGCATGCCTCTTGTATACTCGGGAATGGAGGGGGGCTTGAACAAGAGACTTGCTTTCTTTGAAAAAGATCCGATCGATTGGAAAATAAGCGAGTACAGTTCAATTTATTCCAGACTCTTCGAATTAAAAAAAGAAAATAAAGCTCTCTGGAACGGAGCGAAGGGAGGTGAAATGCTGGCGGTCGATTCGAATGACCCTGACATTTTTGCGTTTGTTAGAAATAAGGATGAGAATAAAGTATTCGCGGTTTTCAATTTGTCCGGCGATAATAAGAATATACATATAACTAATGATCTAATTAAAGGTGAATATAATAATCTGTTTACCGGTGAAAGAACAATGATTGAACAGGAACTGAACTTATCAGTTGAACCGTATTCATATTTAGTTTTATACCGGTAATTTATCGAAATCGGAAAATTATTCTGAATGGGTCATCGAAGTAAAATCGGCAAAACATCAAAAGGATTATATTTTTTCATCCTTATAGCTGGAGTCCTGGTATCTGTTGCGGTTCTCTATATTATGCTTCTGGGATTCAGAATAAATTTTATTTTCAGCAACCTTATCGATTCGGCAACAAAGGTCAAGTTAAGCGTTGCTAGCGCGAAGTTCGAATTTTTTAACAGTTCAATCGACACAACCAACACCTCCCTAATTAACGCCTGGGAACATCTCAGTTTTGCAGAACTCTATGCCGGAAAGCTTCTTGAAGAGAAGGATCAGATGTCAATAATCGCTTTACCGATGTCCAACAAGGATATTCAGGTTAAAGTACAAAAGCTGCAGACCAATCTGCTTGAGTACAGAGGGGTTTCAAGTTCTCTCTTGAAAGGCAAAATAAAATCCGATCCGAAAGCTGAACTTCTTTTTAAAAATATAGTTGTAATTTCGGATGATATCGAGAATGATGTGCGCAATCTTCTCAATTCCGAAATTCAGATTTTCAGAATTTCGTTATTCGGGCTTATCGGTTTTTGTGTGCTGCTTCCGTTTGTAACGGTATTTATTCTTTATCGTTCCGAGAAACAGCGAAACACATTTATAAAACAGATTGAATCCGCAAGTATCACGCTCGAAAGAGGTCTTCATAAAAAAACCAGGGTTGAAGAGGAACTTCAGGAAACACAACGCCAGCTGACAACACTTATCCAGAATCTTCCCGGAATGGTTTACAGATGTAAATACAACACCGAATGGACAATGGAATTTGTTAGCGACAAATCCTATCAGATAACCGGATACAAACCTGCAGATCTAATTGACAACCGTTCAGTCTCATATAACGATTTGATTCATCCGCAGGACAGGACCAAAGTATGGGATCAGATTCAGAAAGCGGTGGAGCAGAGAAAGACATATCAGCTGGTCTACAGAATTACAACTGCCTCCGGCTACGAAAAATGGGTCTGGGAGGAAGGTGTCGGTATCTTTTCCGAAGAGGATGAACTTACAGCACTCGAAGGATTTATAACCGATATAACAGAACAGAAAATTGTTGAGGATCAGCTTCAACTACAGAGTAATGCACTGGAGGCTGCTGCAAACGGAATCGTAATTACTGATAAAAATACTAATCTCATTTGGGCTAACAGCGCTTTCTGGAATCTGACCGGTTATGCGCTCGGCGATTTTTCCGACGGACGCATTAATGTCTTCAAATCCGACCAGCACGATCTCTCCTATTACGAGCATATGTGGGATACAATTAAGAACGGGGACATCTGGCGCGGTGAAATGATAAATAAGAAGAAAGACGGTTCGGTTTATTTTGAGGAAATGACAATTACCCCGATACGTAATTCTGCACATGAAATAATTTATTACGTTGCAATCAAACAGGATATTACCGAACGCAAAAAGTCGGAAGAAGCCCTGCGGGAAAATGAGTTCAGGTTCAGAGGACTCTTCGAAAACGCTACGGTAGGAATTTACAGAACCTCCCTGGCCGGCAAGATTTTAATGGCCAATCCAACACTGCTTAGAATTCTAGGTTACGATTCTCTTGAGGAAATTTCTAAAATTGACGCCAGAGATTCATACGCCGACTCCAACACGAGATCTGTCTTTACAAAAGAACTGAACCTGAAAAACAAAGTTGTGGGATTTGAATCGAAATGGAAGAAGAAGGACGGGACAATTATTTATGTAAGAGAGAGCGCTCGCCTGGTAAAGGATGATGACGATAAACACCTTTACTATGAAGGAACCGTCGAGGATATAACCGATAAGAAGATAGCGGAAGAACAGCTTATAAGTGCAAAGGAACGCGCCGAACAATCGGACCGTCTCAAATCCGAATTTCTTGCCCAGATGTCGCACGAAATAAGAACACCCTTAAATGTTATTCTAAGCTTTACGAGCATGATGAAAGATGAGCTGCAGGAACAGGTTGATGAGGATCTGAAAAAAGGATTTGATGTTATAGACGAAGAAGGAAAGAGAATTATGCGTACGATTGAATTGATTATTAATATGTCCGAACTTCAAACCGGCTCATACAATTTCAGGGAAAAGGAATTCGATATTCATAAAGAAATAATAAGGAAGCACTACGAAGCTTATCTCCCGGTAGCAAAGCAGAAAAAAATTGCGTTTAATGTTGTCGCAAATACGGATAAGACGATGGTAACAGCCGACGAATACTCTACCAACCAGATATTCTACCACCTGATTGATAATGCAATAAAATATACTCAGACCGGCAAAGTTGAAATAAGCCTTGAGTTAGATCCCAGAAATAATCTCTACGTCGATGTATCCGATACGGGAATTGGAATTTCCGAGGAGTATATGGGAATGTTATTCACTCCGTTTACACGTGAGGAGAAAGGATATACAAGAAATTACGAAGGAAACGGTTTGGGACTCGCACTTGTAAAAAAATACTGCGAATTGAACCATGCGGAAATTAAAGTTACAAGTCGAAAGGGAAAAGGATCTGTATTTAGAGTTACCTTCCAGAAAAAATAATCGCTGAACCATGAAATTGAAAATTCTTCCTTTAACCGAAAGCAGATGGAATGATTTCGAAATTCTATTCGGACGGAAAGGCGCTTGCGGCGGATGTTGGTGTATGTGGTGGCGGATTAAGAGATCCGAATTCAATAATTCAAGAGGAAGCGGCAATAAAAGAAGGATGAAAAAAATTGTGAAGGCCGGATCCGTCCCCGGACTTCTTGTTTACTGCGACAGTAAAATTATAGGATGGTGCTCCGTAGCTCCGCGCGAGGAATTTCCTGTCCTGGCTAATTCAAGAATTCTAAAACCCGTAGATGAGCTAAAGGTCTGGTCGATCGTCTGTTTTTTTATCGATAAAAATTTCCGCGGTAAAGGAATTTTAACTGAGATCATTAAGAAAGTAATTGAATATGCGCGGAAGAAAAAAGTCGGAATTCTGGAAAGCTACCCGGTCGAACCAAAAAAAGGGAACATCCCTTCAGTATTCGCGTGGACGGGATTTGCATCGGCTTTCAAAAAAGCCGGATTTACAGAATGCGCCCGGAGATCTGAAACCCGGCCTATTATGAGATATTTTATTCACCAATAATGGATTAACAATGAAAACTAAAATCATTTATCCTATTCTGTTCTTCTTCGCCTCAACATTCATAATCGCACAGGATGATATTGAGAAATCGACTCTTCTTAAGAAAGGAGATCCGATGCCTGCCTTCTCTGCAGAAGCTTTATCGGGTGAATCCGTTTCCTCAGAGAAACTGACCGGAAAGGTTATTCTTATCAACTTCTGGGCTACATGGTGCGGACCGTGCCGCGCTGAGTTTCCCCTTCTTCAAAAGGATATTTACGATTCTATTAAGGATACGGACTTTCTTGTTATGGCAATTTCCCGCGGGGAGGTAACAGATACTGTTAAGAAATTTATCGAAAAAAATAAATATACATTCCCTGTTTATGTTGATAAGGAAGCCAAAGTATATAATCTTTTTGCGAATAAATACATACCCCGTAATTTTGTTATTGGTAAAGACGGAAAGATTAAATGGATTTCCACTGGATTTCAAAAAGAGGAATTTTATAAAATGGTAGAGTTGATTAAGGAAGAATTAAAAAAATAAATTTGTTCGGAGGATCTTCAACTGAAAAACAGGTTGAAGATCCGGATTTATTCTTTTTACTTCATTATTAAGTAATGGAATATTTCATCATTATTCACTGCAGCAATTCCTTTGTCGGTCATGTTCCTGCCTGCCTTTGCAGCAATAAAATTATAGATCCAGAAAACCCATTCCCGGAAATTGATTTCCTCTTTGTATTTCGACTGTAAATATTCTTTTACAAAAACCGGCCGCTGTTTATCGAGATAACCGACTAATGATTCGGATATGATTCCGGCCATCTCATAGAGCCTCAAATTATCCTGACTTGAAATGAATTGCAGTTTCAGCTGACTATTCCTGAGGATTCCATATTTATTCAATCCGGCCGTATAAGATGGATTTGCCGTGGATAGTTCCCCGTTATAAAACCTGACGAGGTCACCGAGCAGTTCTTTTTTGAAACCTAACGGATCCGCAGATTGACTCATGCCGAAATCTCTGATCAATTGATCCGCGCCCGCATCGAATAGATTATTTTCCTTACTCATCCTGCCAAAACTGCAAAAATAATATCCGTTCATTTCAATAGATCTGTTTACTGCCCATTTATCTATTCCTGTAGTATCGGAATTAATCTGCCGTAGTAATAAATAGTACCGGTCGGTTATTCTCTGTGTAGGTTCCGCCCGTATGAATCTCTCTTCAATATTTTTAATCTGCCATTTCGCCAGCATAACATTGTAGAGTATGAAGAAAGCTACCTCTTCAAAAGAAAGATTTGAAAACGAATCGATCCGGCCGAAAGATTTTTTAATTGACGGAAGTTGTTGAGCTATTAGAGAAATAACATCAGCACTCATCTTGGTTATAAATTTGTCAATGGCAATTTCGTCTTCGTATCCGGCCACCATGCATGCCGGTATAAAGGTTCCGTCATCTTTCCGCTTGATAAGCCCCTCAGCAAACAGGGAATTAATCAGCCGGTCAAATTCAGTTTTTCCGATGCTAAGATTTTCTAAAATTGATTCTTCATCAATTCTGTTGTGGAGGAAAATCAGAAGTTGGGCGGCTAGTTTATTTTCCACAAGTACTGTTGGAAGTTCCTTTTGAGGGTATACTTCAATTTCAGTTTCGCCTTTAAGCAGTTCTGAAAGATCCTTCTTCGAAGTACACGAGACAATTGCAATCAGAAACACTAAGGCAGCAGTAATCCTTTTCATTTTTATTCTTACCTGTTTTTTTTACCGATTAGAAGATGCGAGCCGAAACTTGTTTCTTTTTTTACAATGTCGGTTATTCCTGCATTGTTAAACCATTCGGTCATTTCCTGCTCCGTAAAAGTATCTCCGCATTCGGTTGCAACAAGCATATTAAGTGCGAAGAAAGCACCCGTTGCCGGTTCCGTTCTGTCTTCCGCCATTATAAAATCACGTATGATAATCTGTCCGCCCGGATTCAGTGCAGCGGCACATCTGGCAATCAGGTCCTTATTCTGATCGTAACTGTTAATATGAACTATGGCGGAAAGAAAAATCATGTCGTAATCATTTCCGAAATCATCGGTCAGATAATTCCCTTCTAGATACTGAACTCTATCCCCCGTATCAGATTCTGAGTCGTATTTTTTGGTTATCTTTATTACCTCCGGTAAATCGAAAATCACAGCAGACATTTGAGGATTAATAGAGAGGAATTGATATGAGAACGCGCCGGAGCCGCCTCCAATATCAAGCATCCTCTTAACGCCATAAAAATCGATCATCATAGAAATAATTTTTGCCTCGTGCTGCGCCCTGTAGTCCATTGCAGATATAAAATCCTCCCGCCAATTCTCTTTTTTAGATTCAATTCTTTTGTAAACGGACGTTCCCTGTCTAACCGATTCCGTAAGCGTACTCCATGAATCCCAGATATGATTAGTATGATGAAGATTTCCCATATAATCCGGCTTCCCCTTTACAAGGTACTTTTTAGATAATTCCGAATTATAAAATTTACCGTGGAGTTTTTTTAACAGTCCTATTGAGGCCAGCGCATTCATCAAACGGTCGGTCGCTCTCGGGTCCGATCCGATTTTTTTAGCAACTTCCGAAGAAGGCAAAAGATGAGTATCAATTATTGTAAATATTTCCAGTTCAACTGCCGTAAGGAGAGCCCTGCTTTGCTGAAATGAATTAGCAATAAGCCTGATGCTTTCCGGTGTAACCGAGTCATTATTCTTCATAGTTAATCCGTTAGTTTTCGCTACAACAAAAATAATATTTGAAATACGAGTATGCTCTTCGTAAACGGGGAAAAGAATTAAACAGTAATAGAGTTAGAGCTTTCCCTGCTTGTAGAGGAACTGCGTTTTTAAACGGAGCATCTGGCGTTCAATTATCAGATCCGCTATTCTTTCGGTAATTGTAGTCTTATCTCTGGAATGCAAAATTTCCTGTACTTTAGATTCGCTAACATCAATCCGGTAGAGACTGTTTAAAAAACGGTCATAATCCCGGGACATCAGAATCGTTATACGTTTAATAAGAAAATCTCTTATTACACTAAGGTCGGCAGTAACCGGAAGCGAGGATCCTTCAATTGAAAAATCTTTCGATAATTTTGCAATCAGTGCGGTGTATAGCTCTTTCTCTTCCATAAAAATTTCCGGGACGGGAATAATTCAATCCCCGTCCCGAAAATAAATCAATACTTATATTTAATCCACTTTACAACTTCTGACCATTTAGGTTTTTTACCTGTTCTCAGGACTCCAATCCTATAAATTTTGCCCGCTAATGGGAAGATTGTAATTAATGTTGCTACACTAATAAAGAGAGAGAGGAACAACTGAAAGACCGGTACATCTGCAATCGTCATTCTGGCCGGCATTACGATTATATTAGCAAAAGGTACAAAAGAGGATATTCTTGCAATCGCACTATTAGGATTCTCAATCATGGAGAAAGCAATAAAGAACGGAATAATTATTAGCAGCATTACGGGCCACAACCCAGATTGAGCATCTTGCGGATTATCGAAAATAGCCCCAACAGTAGCAAATAGTCCGAGGAATATAACCAATCCTAAAAAGAAGTTGATTAAGAAATAAACTATTTGAAAAGTTGTAAGACTTATTGAAACTTCCGGGGGAAGCATAAACCATGTAGTTGAAGCCACCATTATTACAGGTGTTAGCCAAATAGCCATTTGAAGCAGTCCGGTAACACCGGAACCAAGTATTTTACCTATCATCAGTTCTTTAGCGCTTACAGATGAAAGAATAACTTCAACAATTCTGCTCGATTTCTCTTCAATAACCGACTGCATAATCATCTGACCCATCATCAATAAACTGATGTAGAGTAAGAATGTAAAGAGATATGTTAATATTAAGCTTCCATAGCCGGCTTCTTCAAATCCTTCCTCCTTAGAAACTTTAAATCCGGTAACATCCAGGCCCTGTCGTGCAAAATTCAATTCCTCCATAGAAAGAGCTCGGTTACTAAAATAAGTATCAATTAAGACCTTGTTTATGGGTCTATTAAGTAATTCAGATAAACGTCGGTTTTGAGGCGTTTTTGAATAATATTCAATTTTCTTATCCTTAAGCGCGGATTCCGGTACATACAGAATTCCGGTTACTTTTTCATCCAGAACATCCTGCTTCTTGCTAGTTAGAAAGTTTCTAAAATCTTCCTGGCTCATTGTATTGAATTGTAAAATTACATTTCCTTCTTTTACCGCATCCGAAAGCAGTAATTCGTTCTGCAGTTTGTTTGTTAAGTCTAAAGATTCGGAAATAATTGTTATATTAAATTTTGTTGAATCTTCCTTCATTAAAAGAACCTGTATACCGATTAAACCGAACATAAAAAGTGGCAACAGGATTGTCATAAGTATAAAGCCTTTGGAGATGACTCTTTCTCTCACTTCTCTTTTAAAAACGGCGATAATTCTATTATTTAACATTTCGCACCTCCTTCGATTCAATACTTTCATGACCCGCGAGTTCAATAAAAATCTCCTGGAGAGAAATATCATTGGCATCAAACTTTTTAATTACAACACCTCTTTCAATAAGCAATTTGAGCAGAGTCTGAGCCTGGTCCGGTTCTTTTACTCTAACTCCGGTTGTATTACCAAAATTTTCTATCTTATCAATTATAGGGTGTCCTTTAAGGAATGAGATGTCCCCTTCATAATTTAAGCTCACGTTTCTCTGTGCATACCTGGATTTAATTTCGCTTAATTTTCCTTTAAGAATAATTTTTCCGTGATCGATCATAGCAAGGTGATCGCAAAGTTTTTCGGCGAATTCCATCAGGTGGGTTGAAAAAATTATTACTTTACCGCGTTCCTTCATTTCAAGAATAATATCTTTTAACAGATTTGTATTAACAGGATCAAGTCCGGAGAAAGGCTCATCGAGAATTATGAAATCCGGGTCGTGAAGAATTGTGGCTATAAACTGGAGTTTCTGCTGATTCCCTTTTGAAAGGTCTTCAACTTTAGAAAGCCGGCGGTCGTAGAGTTCAAACCTTTTTAAATACTCATTAGCTTTTTTATGAATATCTCTTCCGCTCTTCCCTTTGATCTCGGCAAAATAATTGAGAGTATCCATCACTTTCATTTTTTTATAAAGTCCGCGTTCTTCAGGAAGATATCCGACTTTGTTTTTAAACTCCTGACCAACTTTAACTCCTCTCAGGTTAACTTCTCCTTCGTCAGGTAAATAAATACCCATCATCATCCTGATAGTAGTAGTTTTTCCGGCTCCATTTCGTCCGATCAATCCGAATATCGATCCTTCCGGTACTTCAAATGATGCCCGGTCGACTGCGACAAGGGACCCGAACTGCTTAGTCAGGTTTTTTACTTCGAGTGCATGCATTTTTCCCTCTTTATACTAAAAAAAATGTTTATTTGTTAGTTCAGTTGTCATTAGAGCGAGAAGCTAAATCAGGATACTAAAAAATAGAACAAGAGTATGAACAAGGTCAAGTTTTAATTAAAAATTTAACATAAAAATAAAACAAGCCCCGTTCATACTCCCGAATATTTCATCACCAGATCTTGACTATTTTTCCGTCAGGAAGTCTCATCGGATCCCCCGGTTTAATATCGAAAGCTTCGAAGAATTCCGGAAGGTTTCTGAGCGGGCCATTTACACGAAATCTGCCCGGCGAATGAACGTCGGTCTTTAGCTGGAGTTTCAGATACTGATCTCGTGAGTTCTCGGCCCAAACCTGCGCCCAGCCGAGAAAGAATCTCTGCTGAGGTGTAAATTCGTCGATCTTTTCACCTGACTTATACTGATTAGTTTTCTTGAAGGCGTTATAGGCGATAGTAAGTCCGCCGAGATCTCCTATATTCTCTCCTAGCGTCAATTTACCATCAACCCTGAAAGTATCGATTGCAGCAAAACCGTTGAACTGCTCAACGAGAACATTAGCGCGGGCGATAAACCGCTCGCTGTCTTCTTTGGTCCACCAGTCTTTAAGATTTCCATTTGCATCATATTTCCTTCCCTGGTCGTCGAAACCATGCGTTATTTCATGACCGATAACAGCACCCATCGCGCCGTAATTAATTGCGTCGTCGGTATCCTTATCGAAGAAGGGCCATTGAAGAATAGCAGCGGGAAAAACAATTTCGTTTATAGTAGGATTATAATAAGCATTAACTGTTTGCGGACTCATACCCCATTGAGTTTTATCGACCGGTTTTCCGATCTTCTCAAGGTTATCTTTCGAAGCCCAGTAATTAGCCCGCATGATATTCCTGAAGTAAGTATCACGTTTAACTTCAAGCCCGGAATAATCCTTCCATTTGTCCGGATAGCCGATCTTAACTGTAAATGTGCTCAGCTTATGCAATGCTTTTTCTTTGGTTTCAGCACTCATCCATTCCAAATTTTTAATGCTTTCACCCATTGATGCAAGAATATTCGTTACTGTTGAGCGGGCACGCTCTTTAGCTTCTGGAGGGAAATAATCTTTAACATATATTTCACCTACAAGTTCACCCATAGCTCCGTTAACCGACTGAAGAATTCTCTTCCATCTCGGTTGAATGACTTTGGCACCCGTTAGAAATGTACCGAAGAAGTTGAATTTTTCATTTACGAAATCCGAGCTGAGGGAATAAGCTGCGCCATTTATATAATGCCATCTCAGGTATGTCTTCCATTGATCGAGCGGGATCTCTCTGATCATCGAAGCAACTTCTTCAAGGAATCCGGGTTGCGAAATAACAATAACCGGCGGATTGGAAATTTCCATTCCCGAAAAGTAGAGTTCCCAGTCAAATCCCGGTGTAATGTTTTTTAATTGATCCATTCCCATTTTATTATATGTTTTTTCAGGATCTCTATTTTGAAGCCTGGTATTGGAAGCTTTTGCAAGCCGTGTTTCAATTTCAAGAACAGTTGCAGCATTTTTTAAAGATAATGCCGAATCATCACCAAGTAAACCGAACATATTGGCAACATGCTGAAGGTATTTTTCGCGTATCTCCTTCGAACGCGCATCGTCTTTAGTATAGTATTCAACATCAGGAAGAGCCAGTCCCCCCTGATAAATTCTTGAAACCATAAAGTCGCTCTTCTTGGCATCGGTTCCCACAAAGAAATTGATTGGAACCCGAATACCGTAAAGCGCCTGCTGACCGAAAAGTTTTACCAGGTCTTTAGAATTTTTTAGCCGTTCAATTTTAGCCAGCTCGGGTAAAAGCGGTTTAATTCCGAGCTTTTCTATTTGTAGAGAATCCATTCCGGTTGAATAAAAATCGCCAACCTTCTGTTCTGCAGAACCGGATTTCCAGTCCTGACTAGCCGCAGCTTTTTCAACAATAGATTTTACGTTCAGGTTTGTTCTCTCGGCAAGCTGTTCGAACGCTCCCCACCGGCTGTAGGCATCCGGTATCGGATTGTTCTTTCTCCAGCCCCCAATTGCGTACTGATAAAAATCAACTGCGGGATTAATACTCTTATCAAGATTACCCGGATCGAATCCTTTTCCTTTCTGACTCTGAGCGGTTAATGTGAAGCTAAAAAGAAATAAAAAAATAAAAGACATAAAACGAATTATTGGGGATTGATACTGCATGATATGAACCTCGCGATTAGTGGAAAATATAGCACTAATTGGACGATTTTAAGGTCAATGTGGTTAGGAATACTTTAGGATAAATTAAATTATTTTATAAATCGGTGGCTACCGGTATGAGAAAATAGGCTTCTGTGTCGGAAATTTATTTATT